>JAZURH010000101.1:0-20779 GCA_045606125.1 Lentisphaeria bacterium
TGGACGAATGGTACATCGGCACCACAGAGCATTCCGAGGATGTGGAGCGCATCTTTGATGAGTACACTGCCGTGCTTCGCAGGCATCTGCCTCCAATGTACGGGGCAACTCCGCTCAACAGGTACACCATGGTCTGGGGTTCCTGGAACGATGGCATCGTCCGCGAAATCTCGGAGGACATGATACTCAAGGAGGCCAGATACCTGAAGGAGGAATTCCCGACGGTGGAATGGATACAGGTGGATGACGGCTATGCCGTTAATGTGCCGCCTGCCCATGGACTTGGAGTGCCATACGAGGGCGAGGACGGCGTGGACCACAACAAGTTCCCCAATGGTTTACGGCATTTCACAGACGAGATACGGAAGATTGGCCTGCGCCCTGCCATTTGGATTGGCGGCTTCTGCCCAAAAAGCACACCCATCTACAAGGAGCATCCAGACTGGTTTGTGGATTTCGACTACCGCTGGGAACCCTCGTCTCCACTTGACCCAAGCAAGGAGGTAGTCCGCAATTATATGCAATTTGCGCTGGACAAACTGCTGCTGGAGTATGGCTTCGAGGGCGTGAAGCAGGATTTCTGGAGTTTCGCATTCGAAGAGAGCCATGACCTCTACCGTGGAGAACTGGACAAGTCAGGTTACCAGTTGAGGGACTGGTGGCTCAAGCAATTCCGCCTGAGAATGCCCTCAGATGCATATTTCCAGACGGGGTGTGACATCGTCATGGGCAATCCATTCCTGGGCGAATACTACACCAACTACCGCTATGGAATTGATATCAGCTGCGGCAAATGGGACCATGTGCGCACAAATTTCCTATGGTGCGTTGGATGCCTGGCGACGCACACGGGCGATTTGTTCGTGCCAAACAGCGACAGCGTAGGGCTGCTCCCTGGCCTCAACGACACGGAGGCCATGTTCTGCCTGGACTTCTGCCTGGTGACGCACACCATGGTCGAGATTGCGGGCAAGCTCAGCGAAAACCAGGATTCGCCACGGCTTGCCGCATTGAAGAAGACAGTCTGCTGCCCCAACAATGGAGCAGACACCTTCACGGCAAAATACGACTACAGGAACTGGAATGAAATTACGCCTTCCATCCTGTATTTCAATACGCCGTTTTTCTCCACAAAGGCCTGCGATGCATTGCCAGTGAAGACAGTGGGCTTGTTCAACCTGAAAGACGAGGACAGGCAAATTGCCTTTGCACCAGAGGACATTAAACTGCAAGGCAAGCGCTATGTGGCGGTGGATGCGCGCAGCGGCGAAATCGTTCCTTTTGTTGGAGAGTGCAGTTTTGATGTGAAGGCCCATGGCAGCCGCCTGCTGTCCATCTGCGAGGACAAGCCGCACACAGTTCTGGATTGCAACTTCAAGGTGCTTGACACTATAACCAGCGACGCCAGCCTCATGCTGGAGACGCAGTATCACGCACACGCCGAAATGCTGCTCAACGGCAAAGTGGCGGCAGTCACATTCAACGGTGCCTCGCTGTCCTGGAAGCAGGAAGGTTCCAGACTGCTCTTTGAACTGCCTGGCAAAGGAACGCTAGAAATCTGCTGGAAAAAATAATCATCTATGCATGTGGAAACAAGCATGGCGATGGACAATATCGCATCTCTTCCCGCAAATGGAAATGGCATTTCATGGCATCTGCCATACGAAGCGCCCATGAGGCTGCTGGGCTTCAACTGGTTTGAAAAATACCGAAAATATCATCGCCTGCCAGTCAGCCTGCCGCCTTCCCGCCTGGCTTCATCGCCAGAGCAAACCACCTGGATGCCCCGCCAAAGGCATTCTCGGCCCTGACGCCGGCGCAGCTCGTCAAGGCCATAGAGGCACTGAAGAAACGCCTCGGATAAAATCAAGGCCCAGTCGAAACACTCTCGACTGGGCCCCTTTTTTTGCCCGCACATTCTCATCCGCACACTCCCCCATAATCACATCCTCCCCAAACCGCACACTCAATCCCGCATAACCTTCCCTTAACCAATCTCAACCTTACCAAACCTCCCCCAACCCACGTAAATCTCTTTCTTGTTTATAGCAGCGGCTCAAAACTGCATTTTTCTGCAGCGAGAAGTGCTGTTGACACCAATGTGTTCATGTCGACGCGCATTTTTATGATAGATTTGGAGCTGCCTTTGCTATTTAATAAATGTCTTTCTATGTTATCTTTATAAGGATAATCATTGAAATAGTGATATTTACGGAGTTTTGATAATATGCATGGCTTTGACAGTACGCCGGGATTCCGGCTTTATACGGATAATGACCTTAATAAACTGGCATCATCATATATACATGCCCGCCGGAAGTTTCCCGGAAGGTTCAGAAAAAAGGATTTTATGGCCGGTGAGAAGATCTGTGTGGCGACAAGAGGCATGTCCATTTGGCTGGAACATTATATGGTCGAGGCGGGGCAGATGGTTGCCAATGTCAGTTTTCCTTTCATAAGAAATGTGATAGACAGTATTCTTTCCGGGTTCATGGCGGGGAACGGGGCATACAGGCCTGAGCTTTTTGAGGAAGAAGTGCTGGTATGGCGCATATACAGGCTGCTTGATATTGAAAAACTGAAGAAAGAGGCTTCACTGGACAGACTTGTGAACTATCTTCAGGCGGAGACGTGTGAATCCGGAGTGCGGGAAAACCGGCGCTGGCAGCTTGCTCTCAAACTTGCACAGCTTTATTATGACTATATGGCCTTTGTTCCGGAAAAACTGGAATGGGGCGAAGGCGTGGCAGAAGGGGATATATGGCAGATCAAGCTGTGGAATATGCTCCGCAGGGATAAGGACGGCCGCGACATGATCTCGCCATCCCGTGCAATGCTGGATTTTATAAGCAGTGATAACACTCTTCCCCCGGACTTCCACGAACCGGTGACATTTTTCGGGATCAGCGCCATGGCACCGTATTTTCTGCGAGTGCTGAACAAACTTTCCACGGTTCAACCCGTCAATTTCTTCTATTTGAATCATTGTGATGAATTGTGGGACGATGCCAGGGCCCATTTTGAATATAAAACGGGCGAACCTGAATTGCTGGACAGTTGTTTCAAGAATACCCTGCTCGGGAATTTGGGTATGCAGGGCAGGGAGTTCTTCAAGGCCGTGATAGATCTGGATGGTGTGCTTGAGCAGGAAAACATGGATTGGCAGGAGAATGAAAGAGAGGACGAGGTGTCTCCCTGTGAAAGATCATTGCTCAATGACATACAGTACAAAATAAAGAAATACACGGATGCCCCGACGGAAGGGAAGCTGATCCCGTCCTGCAGGGATGATTCACTTACTGTTCACAATTGCAGCAATGATGTTCGGCAGGTGGAGGTACTTCATGACTGCATTCTCAGACTGCTGCAGGAATACGGAAAAGACATAACCATGAATGACATAATTGTTATGTCCCCGGATATTTCACGCTTTGCGACAGTTATTCGGACCGTGTTCGACAAAGGACCGTTGAAAAACAGATACTGCATCAGCGACCGCTCCGTAAAGAGCGCAAACATGATGGCAGAGGCTTTCCTGAATATAATTTCCATGTACAAAGGAAGATTTGAGATGTCCCGGATTGACCCACTCCTGGATTCGCAGCCTCTGCTGAAGAAGATGGGAATGGATGAAGAGGATGTCATGCGGATCAGAAACTGGTTTGCAAAATCCGGAATAAAATGGGGACGGGACGGCGGAGACAGGGAGGAGTTTGGCGGATTCGAGGAGTTTTCCTGGCAGCATGGCATGGATAGGATGCTTCTGAAATTTGCCCTGGATGGATTTGATGAAAGCGGTCAGCCTGCATGGCAATTTGCCGGATTGGATCCAATGGATATTGGAACCGGTAAGGAGGGACAGCGGTTGATGAATGGATTGTGCAGTCTTCTGCGCAAACTGAAAAAACTGACTGCAGCGGTGGAAAAAGAGGGGCGTTCCGGAGTAGAATGGTGCGATCTGCTTCTTGAAACAAGGGATGATTTTTTCCAGGCTGACAGTGAAGACTACGCCGAATATTCAGCACTTGGCGCATCCATTGGAAAATTGCGGGACGCATTTATCAAGGCTGGCATCAACGAAGACGAAGAGATGCCCTTTGATGTGATCCTCAGTGCTATGAAGTCATCCATGGAGGCTCCTGCCGCCGGAGAACCGTTCCTCAATGGCAGGATCACTTTTTGTTCCCTTCTGCCGATGCGCGGCATTCCCTGTCGGGTAATTGCCTTGCTTGGCATGGAGGCCGGAGAGTTCCCGAGGATGGATGACAGGACCGGATATAATCTTGTCTCAAGAAATGCTGCGGGGGGACGGGGAAATCTGCTGAAGTACTATGACCGCCTGCGCAGTGTGGAGGACAGATTCACATTTCTTGAGGCCATGATGTCGGCCGGTGATTATCTTATGATATTTTACAACGGCATGGATGGAAAGACAGGGCAGGAATTGCCGGCTGCTGCCCCTGTGGAGGAATTGCTTTCCTATGTTCAGGGCATGTCAGAATACGGTGAAAATAAAAATGTATGCTGTATAAAGCATAGTCTCAATTCTTTTGATGCCGGGAATTTCGGTGCTCTTTCTGAAGCCGGCATTTCTGCGGGCGGCATTAAGGAACATACGGGGGCTCTGCTCAGACAATTTTCCTATGACCAGGATATGAAGGAGATTGCGGATGAACTTTCTGAAAAGGAGGTTGGAAAACGCTTTCTCTGGCATGAGGCTTTCAGTCTGCCCTTGCCGGCGGAATTGCCACATGGGTGGCAAAATGGGGCAGAAGTGTCCTTTACCATTGAGGACCTGTGCCGTTTTCTTGAAAATCCTGCCCGGTCGTATATGGTCGGCAGAATGGGATTTCCATCCGTGAACAGGAAGGTCCCAAAATTGACTGATTTTGAGCCATTCAGCATTTCTGAGGCCGGAGGTTATTCGCTTAAAGAGACTGTGGGGCTGGAATCCGTGAAAATGGATGAGATTTCCCTGCTGCCTGGAGATTCCGGAAAAATGGAAAGTATCTACAGGGAGGCTGTCGGAAAAGGCAGGATGCCCATAGGTGAAGTCGGAAGGCGTGACTTTGCTAAAATGCAGATGGAATGCTGGGTGGCGGACAACAGATTCCGCAGTGAGTGGAGAAAACAGGAGGAATCGGGAGAGGTGCAGCTTGATATTCCGCTGGGAAACATTGCCCTGAAACCTGATGATGAACTGGCTGATATATTGGCGAGGGCGGCTGAATCTGCAGCTGAAGCAGGCGGGAACTGTGCATTTGAATTGCCGGACGATCTGCCTGTGTTCAAAGTCAGGTTAACCGGAAGTGTTAAATATTTTGACGGCGAAGATTCGGCCGGATTGCGGCATTGTTTCTTTTACAGGGACATTCAGCATTTCAAGTTCATTCCGTTTTATCTTAAGCACCTGCTTTTTTGCGCCGGGATGGAACTTGGATTTATCTCCAGGAAGACCGTGCGTACTGAATACAGGAAGCTTCCGAACGAGGACTCCTGCAAGATAAATGCATCAGCGGAAGATATTTCCGCGGTTGAAAGACTGGGGAGGATCGTAAAGTGCATGATGTTGGGGCAGTTGTATCCTCTGCCGCTTTTCGGCAAGGCATCGCTTGGTGCTTTTGTAAAGGGAAAGGATCTGAAAATTGAAAAAGACATGCAGGACTGGAATACAAAGATGCTTTTTGAAAGCTGGAACGAGGCATGTCCGAAAAATGCAGCGGCTGCAGCCGAAGAATTTGGCGTTTATTGCTATGGGAAATTATCTTGAATAACCGGGGGGAGAAAATGGCGGAACAATTTGATTCATATACATGCTGCCTTGCAGGACAGCACATAGTGTCGGCGGGTGCCGGAACCGGCAAGACTTATAATATCCAGATACTCGCACTTAGAAATATTCTTGCCGGTATTCCAATTGAGAAAATCCTTGTTGTAACTTTTACAAATCTGGCTACAGACGAACTCAGGGACAGGCTGCGCAAGGTACTGGAAAACGCTGCAAATGTGTGCTTAATGGCAGCCGCCGGCATGACTGAGGAAGAACTTTGCGCGTTGGCAGAAAAGGACAATGACGTGAAGCAGGTACTGCCCTGTCTGGTAAATGTTGGATCAGGCTGCAGTGTCAGTCCGGAATGCGGCATCCCCCTTGAGGAAAAGACAAGGCGAATACGTGAGGCTATCCTGAATTTTGATTCGGCACCGGTATCGACCATACACGGCTTCTGTTCCCGTATGCTGAGCGAGAATGCCTTTGAAAGCTGCATAAGCTACGGTCTTGAAATGCGCAAGTCCTGCAATGCTCTTGTAAAGTCTCTGTTGTGTGATTTTATGCGTAATTTCAGCAGACATGCCAGTGCCCGCAGAGGTGAATTGCTTTCCATGCTTAAACTTACGCCGAATGAGATAATGAAGGCTTTGAACCGTGTCTTCAGCAATCCGGGAGCAGGGGTGAATTGGAGTGTTCCGAAGGGAATCACCTGTGAGATGATAGAGGAATCCGATGCCTGGACTGCCTTTGCAGATATGCTGCAGAATACGAAAGCCGTTGATGTAAGGGTTTTGTGCGAAAGGATAAATGCTGCTTCTTTCAGGACAAATGTGAAGAGATTCTGGAACGCAGACAATATTGAATACATAAGGAGCCTGGGAAAAGCAGCCTTTGTATACGCTTTCGGAAACGGACCGGAGAACAGGAATAATGACATTATAAAGAGCATTTGCGATACGCGCAGGAAAGATCTGAGCGAACAGCAGGCCATTGTGTCGAATAGCGGACTGTTCAGAAAATATCTTCAATTCAGCTTTGACATTGACGGCCACACTTCTCTTGTGAAGCTTGCCGAACAATACAGGATGCTTGTACTTGCCGAAGGATACAGGTATGTTCGTGAAAAACTTGATGCCCGCAAGGCAAGGGATGGTTTTATTACATACAATGATCTTCTTGTAATATTGAAGCAAAAATTGAACGATCCACTGTCCGGTTCTGAACTGCGAAAGGCAATACGCGACAGATTTTCCTGCGTTATGATAGACGAGTTCCAGGATACGGATCCCATACAGGGGGAAATATTCAAGTCCCTGTTCACCGTAGGAGATGATGGGGCGGAAAATGCACTTTCATTATTTATGATAGGAGATGAAAAGCAGGCAATATACAAGTTCCGCGGCGGGGATGTTTTCAATTTTCAGGAAGAAAAACGGAGAGTGGAAAGTAAATATCCTGAAAACAGCCATACTCTTTCAAAAAACTTCCGTTCGTCAAAAAGCTTCATAGAGGCTATGAATGATTTCTGGAGTGCCCATCCCAATTTTTTCTCGCCTCCCGATGACTTTATAGAAATGGAGGAAATAAATTGCGGCAAGGAAAATATCAGTCTCTGCTATGAAGACGGGACGGAAGTGGAAAAAGACAAGCTTCTCAGCAATTGTGTCGCCGGGGACACTGTGGCTGTAACTGCAGAGGAAATCAACAGGATCATGAATGCAGGGCTGCAGAAGGTACGGATAGATAAGGAGGGAAATAGGGAATGCACCGATCTTAAATACAGCGACATAGCCGTTCTTGTATGTTCATCTGCAGTAGGGGAGAAAATACAGAAGGAATTGAAGGCAAGGGGAATTCCTTCCGTGTTTATGGGAGGACAGAGTATTTTCAAGGTGCCGGAGGCAAGGTTTGTTCTTTATCTTCTTGAGGCGGTTATGAATCCTGAGGATACTTCCATGGCAATTAGATTCCTGGGATGGCCGGGGTTCGGTTTTTCCGCTATGGATCTGGAGTTTTTCCGTAACGGGCATATGATGAGATTCCAGATGTATTTGAAGAAAATGAAGGAACTATGGCATTCCGGATCTTTTCATGCAATGTTCAATGAGTTCATGAATTGCTGTCTGAAAAATTGCGGACTTGAGTTTGCGGAAAGTTTTGTTTTGGCGACGAAACAGGAAAATTCCAGCGCAGAGGTGAAATTGTCTCCCGCCCGGCTTTTGGCAAAGGCGTCTGAGGATGGTGAATATGTGCTTTCCGTGATTCGGCAGGTTGCACAGTATCTTGCAGCGGAAGAGTCCGGAAGGCATCTGGGACAGATGGCGCTTCTGGCATTTCTTGCTGATAAAGTGTCCAGAGGGGAGAGTAGCTCTTATGATGACTCCGAGGATACAGTGGAGGAATCCGGGGATGACAGTGAGGAATATCAGCTTGGCCTGACTACAATGAAAGATGCAGTCAGGATCCTGACTGTACATAAAAGCAAGGGCCTTCAGTACCCCGTGGTCATTGTTCCTGATTTCAGGACGGCAAGGTCGGACGAAAGTATCTATCATGGAAAACGCGGTGAACGCATGGTGCGCATGTCCGATCTTGATGAAGAAGCAGCTGTTGAATGTGTTAAAGAGGGTATGGCTGAGAACAAAAGGCTCATGTATGTTGCTATCACAAGGGCGGAATATCTGTGCCGTTTTATTTCCAGGAAGAGCAAAGAAAATGATTTGGAAAAAAAGCCATTTCTTATGCTTCCTGAAGTGGAGGTGCTTTTTGAAAATGGGGAAATGACATCTGAAGATTTATCGGAAAAACCGACTCTTTACGCACAGGTTTTCAATGGTAGAGTAGATCCCGGATGGCGCACTTCCAGTTTCAGCCGGATAGGTGCGGTCACACAGAAAATGAAGGAACATCTGCCTGCTGACAGGGAGGAAAAGGACGATAACGGGGATGAGGAAGAAAATGGAATGGGTACCTCCGGATGGCATGATGTATTGCCCTATAATGAAAGGGAACCCATTTTTAGATTTCCGCGGGGTACCAGGACCGGAACATGCTGGCATGAGGTCATGGAAAATCTTGATATGGCAAAATGGGATGAAGGCGTCCCCGAGGCGGAAAGGGAGGCTTCCTGGAAAGATGTAGTGAGTTCTCTGGCAAACTATGGTCAGCTTCCTGAAAGTGAACAGGAGGACAGACTTGCCGCTTTCAGACAGATGCTGATTGATGTCTGCAATTACCCCTTTGTTTTTCCCGGCAGTGGTGAAAGTATCAGGTTGTGCTGTATTGAAAAGGACAGTATGCTCAGGGAACTGCGTTTTATTTACCGCATGAAAAAGGACATAAGCGGAAAAGAATTGAAAAAGCTGCTTGTCGAAGATGGGATCGGAGTGCCGAATGGATGGGACCGGGATGTGGAGGCTGTCAATATAACTGGATCCATTGATATTCTTTTCCGTGCCGGAAACAAATATTTCATAATGGACTGGAAGACCAATATGCTGGGGGCAAGGAAAGAGGACTTTACCGCTGAAGGCGTGGAGAAGGAAGTCGTGGGCAGATTCTACAGTCTGCAGTGCGTGATATACGCTCTTGCCTTTGTACAGTTCTATATCGGACATTTCCATCCATGTTCAAAGGAAGACGGTTCAGACCGTAATGAGCTTGTCGCGGAGGCCTGGGAACATTTCGGAGGATGCGCCGATGTGTTTCTGCGGGGTTTTGACCCGGAGACTGGCAGGGGAGTGCATTATGTAAGGCCTTCTCTGCAGCTTTTGCAGAAACTGGATGAGTACATGGGCGTTATAACGCTGTAAAAGGGAGGCAGAACATGGATCTGATGAAATATCTTGAGAAAAGACATATTGTAAATGAATTACAGCGTTCTTTCGGTGAAATGATAGTCCGGCGCTCGGATCTGGCAGACGAAAATGAAAGCGGGGCAAAGGCGCTTGAGGTTCTTGCCGCCGTGGCGTTGCGTGCTGTCCAGGAATGCAATACCTGTCTTGACATGGAGGAATGGTGCAGCAGTATCATACATGATGCCGGGGAGGAACAACGTCAGGAACTTGCGGATTGCCTGGAATCCTGGCGCAATGAATGTGGAAGCCTGCGGACAAATGCGGTGGCCGCTGAAGGCGATGACGGGGCGGAGGCACCCCTTGTCATGTGTTATTCTCCGTGGCGCGTGTATCTCAGACGCTTTTTCAGGTATGAATGCAATGTAGCTTCGATCGTGGATCGACTGGCGGATGAAAAGCCGGCACTTCCTGTCTTAATTGAGGAATTGAAGAAGGATGTGCATGAAGCAAGCAGGTTTTTCCAGCTGCGCAAGTTTGAGGAGGATATGCAGCAGCAGGCCGTATTCAATGCCCTGCGCTCAAATCTCTGCGTGATAACAGGCGGCCCTGGCAGGGGAAAGACAACAGTGCTGACAGATATACTGGCCCTGGAGCTTAAGTACAGGCCGGAAGTGAAAATTGCATTGTGCGCACCGACTGGAAAGGCAGCGGCCCGCATGAGACAGTCCATAAATAATGCGCTCAGAGGAGATTTGAATAATGCTTTATTTCCGCCGGATGTTTTTGATGTCTTGAGGGAACTTAAGGCGCGGACTGTCCACGGCCTTCTGGGAATGACGGATGATACGGATTATCCTGTGTACAACAGGAAAAACACTTTGAATTTTGATGTGATAGCCGTGGACGAGTGTTCCATGATGTCGCTGCAGCTTTTCAATATGCTGTTGAATGCTATTCCGGAAGGGGCAAAGCTTATATTGCTGGGCGATGAAAACCAGCTTGCCAGCGTCGATGAAGGAATTGTGCTGGCGGAATTGTGTCATTCGCCTGCGCTTGAAAACAGAAATGATCCGCGCATTGTAAACAGGCTTTCTGTCAATTACCGGGCAGGCGCCAACAGGCCGCTTTGTGATTACATGGATGAAATGGTGAGGGATAACGCATGCCCGGATGTGGATGGATTGTTTTCGGAAAAATATAGCGGCATTCCGGTGTTTCACGGCGAAAGAACCGCAGGAGCGGATGGAGGACGCAAGTTGAGGAAAATGCTTGCCGAAGCCCTGGAAAAGGCAGAAGTTCTTGATAAATGGAAAAACATCGGGTCGTTGGACGGAGCCTTTGAATGCATGGACGCATTCAAGGTGCTTTCCCCGGTCAGAGAGGGGGAAAGAGGGGTGATGAGGCTTAATGTGTTGATGCGGGATCTGCTTGAGAAAAAACAGGATTATGATGACGGTGTGCCAGTCATGGTGACCAAAAATGATCCTGTTACGGGATTGATGAACGGGGACATAGGTGTCTGTTTCGATGGCAATGTCTGGTTCAGAATACTTGGAATGGATGGAAATGTGACGGATCTGAGTTTCAATCCTGTGCAGCTTCCCCCCCATGAATGCGCCTTTGCCATGACAATACACAAGTCCCAGGGATCAGATTACCGCAATGTTTTTATGGTCCTGCCTGACAGGGATAACCCGGTTATGACCATGGAACTTATATACACGGGAATATCCAGAGCCAAGGTGAATCTGTTTTTGCTGGCGGATATGGAACTGCTGAAGCTGGTTCAGAAACGCAGAACCATACGCTGGTCTGGATTGGGAAAGCGGATCTGAATGCTGCTTTGCTGTATTCAGATGCAATAGCAGCAAGTTTTCTGACTCCGTCTTAAGTTGTGTGGAATACAGTCGTGTATTTCGCCTTTTGCTGCGATAAATTGCCATTTGTTTCCATTGCAGTTGATTTTGATATTATTTCGGCTATCTTCCGCGTGATAGTTTTTTAATGAAAGCAGAGGTAATCTCAAAAATATTATCGAAACGGGCGTTGGCAGTGTGCCCATCCCATTGCGCATTTTGCGCTATTTTTGAAATTACATCGCAGTTTTTTGAGCAGGAGTGTTTTATGATCGGGAAATGTTTTTTTACAGTTTTGCTTTTGGTTCTTGTCTGTCATGGTGACATTGCCTTGGAGGGAACATTTGACTGGGACGCTGCCGGGAAGGATTACCGTTCCTGCATAAAATTGGCAAAAATGGAACTTAAGCAGCCACGCATAATGAAAATAAATGCGGCGCGCATAGAAATAAAAAATCCCAAGGTGGATTTCTGCACGGCCAGGCCGGATGAAAGGGCAGGGCAGGTCATGGAGGATGCACCAAAACTTAAGATCTGCACACGACGCCAGAGCGTGGTCGATTTTATGAAGGAAGTTCGCAAACCGGTGGAGGACGGAGGACGGGGACTGAATATGGTGCTGGGCGTAAATACAACAGGATGGGGCCCCTGGCCGGCTCCGTTTGGAAACAAGTACGCCGGAAATCTGGGGCTGGTTGTGGCAGATGGAAAACTGGTCTCGCCTCCCCTTAAGCGCAGGACGGCATTTATTATAGACAGGGACAGAAGCTGCCGCATTTTGAATCCGGATGAAAACTTTGATATCTCAAATGTCTACTATGCCGTAAGCGGGTTTGCATCTGTTCTCAAGGACGGAGTCTGCAGCGGGGACAAGGCCCTGCATCCGCGCACCGGATTTGGAGTGTCGCAGGACGGCGAGTACATGATAATAGTAGTAATTGACGGCCGCCAGAAAGGTTATTCCGAAGGATGCACTACAAAGGAAGTGGCTCAGCTGTTGAAGTATTTTGGTGCTTGGAACGGCATGAATATGGACGGCGGAGGCTCAAGTTCCCTGGTTGCACTTGATGAAAAGAATAGGCCCGTCATGCTCAATCATCATTTTGGCGGCGCGGTGCGCAAGATAGCATGCCCCTTTGGTTTTATTGTAAAGGAGTGATCGCAGCCGCTGCATAAGGTATTCCGGAGCTGTTATATGGAAATAATAAGCGACACTGTTGTGGCATCCCTGCCGTATCTTGATCTTCACGCCATAAAGTATCGGGATTCGTCCGGACGCCTGCGTCAATGGGATTCCGCTTCAAGAAAGCCTGGTCAGCCAGGTGCGGTTATAATAGTGCCCTTTGTGCATCCGTCTGACATGATCCTGCTTGTAAGGCAGTTCAGAGTCCCGTTGGGAATGTTTACAATTGAGTTTCCTGCCGGACTTATAGATGCAGGCGAAACTCCTGAGCAGACCGTTGAGCGGGAACTTTATGAAGAGACGGGATATGTCTGCACTATACGCAAAGTATTTCCTGCTGCATGCAGCAGCGCAGGACTTACCGATGAATGCGCCAATATTGTACTGGCGGACGTGGACCTGACACTGCCGGAAAACCAGAATCCTGTACAGCATCCGGATGGATCGGAGGAAATAGAAGTGTTGAAAGTACCCCGTGCCGAATTGCCCGCTTTTCTGGAGAATAGAACTGCCATGGGGGACTGCGTAGACTGCAGGCTCATGATGTTTGCGGCAATGCTGTGAACAGGACAGCTTGTCTTTAAGGCAGCGTAATGCTTATAATGGCTGCTGCACTGTGCCAGTCGAAGCGTCGTTCCGCCAGGGATGCGTATGCAAGGTTCTGGAATGCGGTTACTTCATCAGCGGACATTCCGTGCCTGTACAGGGAATCCGCATAGGAGCCGTGTACGGAAGCAAACCATTTGTCAAGGTGGGCCCTTGTGATTGTCAGCTGTCTTGAGAGCCGGAGT
Source organism: Lentisphaeria bacterium (assembly GCA_045606125.1). GTDB lineage: Bacteria > Verrucomicrobiota > Lentisphaeria > Oligosphaerales > Oligosphaeraceae > RGIG3456. The sequence continues at coordinate 13,398 of JAZURH010000101.1, forward strand.
ATCTTGATGTCCGGCTTTGGAAGACCGTTTTCCGTGAAAGTCGCCGCCAGCGTGTTTTCGTCCCATGAGAAGCGGGAATCGGATCTGTCCCCGTATACTTTTTCCTCTGTTTCCAGCCAGTGTCTGCGCTGCTCCCTTTCCTTTTCGTCGCCGGGCGGCGGCAGAAGCAGGGATAGTCTCTGGCTGTGTCCGGGAAGATTTTCCGCCAGGGAAATGGTTGCTCCCTTTTCCAGCAGCGGCAGCAGCGCTCTCAGGCGCCGTGTCATGTCTTCAGCTCTGGAAAGAAGATTTCTTCCTACCATCATGTCAAAGCGGACATCTCCCCAACCGGCGGCTGACAGCAGTGAAACAAGTTCCTCCGGATTGCCGCAGAGTATAGCCGGTCGGCGCATTTCGCTGATATTTGCGGCTATGTCTTCCAGGGATGAGGCCGATTCTGCAGACATGGCAAGGGACCATACGCCGCCTTCGGGCGCTTGTCGTACGCCCTCAAATGTCAGTTCGCCTGTGTCGGCGGTCAAGTCCAGGATTCTTTCATGGCGCTGGATCCGTCTTGCCGAGAATATGTGTTCCCTGAGCATGGCCAGCTGTGGTGACAGATTGTCCACTGCCCTGGCAAGCCATTTGTCTGTCATGTCGCCGGGTTTTGTAAATGTGAGTATTTCAGGCGGTGCCAGCTCCATGCCGCTGTCCCTCAGGGCTGCCAGCTGCAGTTCCCTGCGCTGTCTTACTATGTCACCCAAGGACTTTTCATAGCCGATGGCTCCCGGCTGGTAGAATATTTTTCCCTGCAGTGACGAGGGCAGATACTGCTGCGCCACCCAGTGGTCCTTGTAGGCATGGGGGTACTGGTATCCAATGCCGTGGCCGAATCCTTCCTTGTCCCTGCTTGCGTCCCGCAGATGGTTGGGCACTTCTCCCTCCCGCTCGGAACTTACCGCCTTGAGCGCGTCAAAAAAGCCCATGGTGGAGTTGGACTTGGGAGCAGTGGCGCAGTAGAGGGCCGCATGGGAAAGAGGATAGTTTCCTTCCGGCATACCCACCCTGTCAAAGGCCTCCGCGGCAGCTATGACCACCTGAAGTGCGTTGGGATCCGCCATTCCTATGTCCTCGCTGCAGAAGATTATCATCCTGCGGAAAATGAACCTGGGGTCCTCTCCTGCATAGACCATTTTTGCCAGCCAGTAGAAAGTTGCATCCGGGTCGGAGCCCCGCATCGATTTGATGAAGGCGCTTATGGTGTCAAAATGGCAGTCTCCCTCCCTGTCGTAGAGTACAGCCCTTTTTTGTATGGACTCTTCGGCGACAGCCATTGTTATGCGTATATTTCCGTTTTCGTCCGGCTGTGTTGTTTCCACAGCCAGTTCAAGCGCATTGAGCGCAGCTCTTGCATCTCCGTTGGCAATGTTTGCAAGATGATCCATGGCAGCTTCCTCCATGGTCACCTTTGATTTGCCGTAGCCCCGCTCTTCGTCCTCCAGGGCCTGTTCCATTATTCTCCGTATGTGCTTTTCTTCAAGGGGCTTAAGCTGGAATATGCGTGAACGGCTTACAAGCGCTCTGTTTACTGTGAAATACGGATTTTCTGTAGTGGCCCCGATCAGTATTACTGTACCGTTTTCCACCCATGGGAGCAATGCGTCCTGCTGTGCTTTGTTCCAGCGGTGCACTTCATCTATGAAGAGTATGGTTTTCTGACCATAGTCTATTCTTCGCCTTTGGGCGGCCGCAGTCACATCCTTGAGGTCGGCTATTCCGGCCATGACCGCATTCAATGTAATGAACACGCTTTTTGTCGTGTTTGCTATGACGCTTGCAAGGGTGGTTTTTCCGGTTCCGGGAGGACCATAGAAAAGCAGCGAGGACAGTTGGTCGGCCTGTACGGCCCTGCGCAGCAGGCGTCCGGGAGCCAGAATATGCTCCTGTCCCACATATTCATCCAGCGTACGGGGCCTCATGCGTGCCGCAAGAGGCTGGTCCTTTTTCAGTTCTCTCGCCCTGGCATTTTCAAATATGTCCTGTTGTGAGGCTGCCGCTTTCATGGGAGTGTTTTCAGTATGCTATATGTTCACCTGTCTTTACAAGGGCCTCCATGGGCGCATGTTCCAGCAGGTCTTCGTCAAATGTAACACTGCCTTTACTGAATATCATTATGATGGTGGAACCGCCGAATGCAAAATATCCCTTTTCATCGCCCCGTTTGAAGTCGGGGGAGACATGGGTCTGCCTTATGGTACCGACACCAAAGGCCCCGACTTCTATGAATGCGCATATTCCGAAATGCTCCAGCTCAAGAATGCTTACTTCCCTGACATTGTGAGTGAAGACCTTCACATTCTTTATGAGGGGCAGGGGATTGACGGAGTGGTAGTTGCCACGCATTTTCCATGATGCCACCGTGCGCCCGTTATCGGGATAATGGTATCTGTGATAGTCAGCAGGGCAAAGTCTGAATACGGCCAGCGAACCGCCGTTGAACAGATCCGCATATTCCTTTCCCGGATCGCCCAGAAGTTCACTGACGGAATATTCCCTGCCTTTAACGGGAATGCAGACTCCTTCCTGAAGTTCCGGATAGATTGTTAGGCGGCAGTCCGCGGGGGAGCACAATCCCTTTTCAGCAAAGGGACGGGCACCTTCTTTGATATGGCGGTAGAAAAAGTCATTGAAGCATTTGAAACCACCTTCCGGAACAACGAAATCGGACATGTTGATGCCCAGTTCCGATACTGTCTTCTCTATGCGCTTCCTTGAATGGCCGCTGTTGGCGTATGCCCCCAGCAGGCGGGAGAATACCGATGTACGGAACATGGGCCAGAACATGACGCGCCCGACTGCGTTTCCGTATGCCAGGCGCAGCATTGTATCCCCTAAAACGATCTCCTTTTCAGGAAGCCCCGTTTTTCTATTGTAACAGATTGTATCCATTGAATCTTATTTTTTCTTCGGGCGGGGACCGTTTGGCGTATCTTCTATGATCCATCCCTTTGCATCCAGAATGCCGCGGATCTCATCTGCCCTGGCGAAGTTCTTAGCCTTTCTTGCCGCTTGTCTCTCGTTGGCGAGGTCTATGATTTCCTGGGGCACGCCGTCTCCGCTGTCCGGAGTGAACACATCCATGACGGTGTCCATCTTTGCGAATTGATCAAGTGCCATTGCAGCGGATTTTCCGCCGAAATTGCCGGCATCCATAAGCCTGTTGAGTTCTCTTGTCATATCAAATATTGCAGCCAGTGCCTCTGATATGTTCAGATCGTCGGCGATGCCGTCCGAGAACTGCTTGTCGGCCTTTGCCAGTATTGCCGCTGTCTCTTCTGTACCCTTGTCCCCGCCTGTGGCATTTTCCCTGATGCGTGCGATGGTCGTGTCTATGCGCTGCAGGGAAGTGCGCGCGTCGTCAAGTGCCTTGACAGAGAAATTAAGGCTCTGGCGGTAATGGGCCCCGATAAGTACCCAGCGTATTTCACGGCCGGTGTAGCCCTTGTCCAGTATGTCTCTGAGCGTGTAGAAGTTACCCAGTGATTTTGACATTTTCTGCCCGTCGACCATAAGGTGGGCGCAGTGGAGCCAGTAGTTTACGAATTTGCAGCCGTTTGCGGCTTCACTCTGGGCTATTTCATCCTCATGGTGGGGGAACATATTGTCGATTCCGCCGCAGTGTATGTCAAATGTCTTTCCCAGATACTTGCTGCTCATGGCTGAGCATTCCAGATGCCATCCCGGGCGTCCCTTTCCCCAGGGGCTGTCCCATGCCACATCTCCGTCATTTTCGTCGTAGGCCTTCCACAGCGCGAAATCCGCGACGGATTCCTTTGCATATTCGTCCATCTTGACGCGGACGCCTGAACGCATCTGGCTGTGGTCTATTTTTACCAGCTGTCCGTATTTCGGCCATTTTGCAATGGAGAAGTACACTGATTTGTCTTCAGCCTGGTATGCGATCCCCTTTTCCTCCAGGACCTTTATGATTTCGATCATTTCCTGGATGTGTCCTGTTGCCGCGGGGTATACATCCGCAGGGATAATCCTCAATGTCTTTATGTCGTCGAAGAATGCCTGCTTGTACTTGGCCGTGAAGTCGTCCAGCGGGATACCTGCGTTCTGTGAGCCGCGTATCGTCTTGTCGTCCACATCTGTCAGATTCATGACATGCTTTACATCGTAGCCGAAATACTTGAGAGTTCTTTTCAGCAGATCTTCGAACATATAGCATCTGAAGTTGCCGATGTGGGCGAAATTGTAAACAGTTGGACCGCAGGTGTAAAGGCTGGTTTTGCCATCTTCAATTGCCTTGTATTCTTCCTGCAGATGAGAAAGTGAATTGTAGAATTTCAGCATTTTTCCATTCTCCCGGCGGCGGACCGCCTTATTTCATTGTTTGACTTTTTCCCCGTTTTGTTTTTGCGGCAGCTGCGCCATTATGACAGCCGTAAATATTACGGTGCAGCCTGATAATTCGCGCAGTGACATGCTTTCCCCCAGAATCACAGCGCCGGCAAGTGCCGCAAACACGGATTCAAGGGACATGATAAGGGTGGCTGCCACAGGATGGGTGCGGCTCTGGGCTATGACCTGCAGCGTGTATGCCACGCCGCTTGAAAGTACGCCCAGATAAAGTATGGGCCCGTAACAGGCCAATATGTCAGCAAAGACGATCTTTTCAAACGCCAGTGCGAAAATAAGCGATATGATTCCGGCCATGAAAAATTGAATGCAGGACAGCTTGAGGCAGTCTACTCTGGGCGCGAAATGATCTATGCACAATATGTGCAGCGTAAACAGGACTGCGCTCAGGCATATCCACATGTCGCCGGCATTAATGCCGGAACCGTCGTTCTTGAAGCAAAGCATGTACATGCCCCCCAGGGCAAATGCCGCGCTTGTAAGAAGAACGATGGATGTCTTTCTGCCGAAGAGCAGACCGGCCATGGGGACAAGTATGATGTACAGCGCAGTCAGGAAACCTGACTTGCCTACAGTCGTAAGTGCTATGCCGTACTGCTGGGACATGCTGGCCAGGCCCAGGCAGAGTCCGCAGACTATTCCTCCCAGGAGCAGCTGTCTGCCGCTGCTGTTGGATGGCAGCGTATCCTGACCGCCATTTTTTTTCTGCAGCGCCTTGAGCAGCATGATGCAGGGAACAAGGGCCAGGCATCCTATGAAACTGCGGGCGGCGTTCAGTGTGAAGGCACCTATGGTCTTGCCGCCGACTGACTGGGCTACAAAGGCAGTTCCCCAGATAAACGCTGTGATCACAAGCAGGAATGGATAAAGCATTCTGCGAAGCATGATGTCTCCTGCTTACTGTTCGCTGCGTTTTGTTGTTGTTGTCAGCAGGCGCATGAGTTCGTCTATGCCGACCTTTTCAAGAGTATCGGTTCCTGCCAGCAGATTGTCTGCCAGATCTCTTTTACTCTGGTGCAGCTTGAGTATTTCGTCCTCGATGGTGTTCTGAGTAATGAGCCTGTAAATTGTGACCGGCTTGTCCTGACCTATGCGGTATGCCCTGTCGGAAGCCTGGTCTTCAACGGCAGGATTCCACCAGGGATCGAGGTGGATGACATAGTCGGCTGCGGTAAGGTTCAGCCCAAGACCGCCTGCCTTGAGCGATATGAGGAATACATCTCCCTCGCCGTTCTGGAAGGCTTTTACCGCCTCCATTCGATCATTGATGGGCGTGCTTCCGTCCAGATACTGATAAGGTATTCCCCGGTTCTCGATTTCGGGGCGTATCAGGTCAAGATGTTTTACGAACTGACTGAACACCAGTATCTTGTGACCGCCGGATATAAGTTCTTCAAGCAGTTCGGTGAACATATTCATCTTCGAGCTTGCTATGGGCGAATCAGGCAGTATCAGGCGGGGATTGCAGGCCGCCTGGCGCAGGCGCGTGATCGCCGCTATGACACGTATGTGCATGTGTCCGCCTTCTTCGGAACTGCCGCGTATTTCATCCACAAGCTGTGAACGCAGGGCTTCGTAGAAGGTCCATTCTTCTTCCGACATATTGACGTGCAGCTGTATTTCTGTCTTGGGCGGCAGGTCTGTAAGAACCTGGGATTTTCTGCGGCGGAGTATGAAGGGTGAGACTATTGCAGTCAGTCTGCGCAGCGTATCCTTGTCATCGTTCTTTTCAATGGGAATTGCCATCTGTTCCTGGAACATGCTGTGGGTCCCCAGCAGTCCCGGATTTATGAAATTGAATATGCTCCACAGTTCGTTGAGATTGTTTTCCATGGGAGTACCCGTGGTGACAATGCGGAATCTGGCGTTAAGCTTGATGGCTGCCCGGGAACGCTTTGTGTTGGAGTTCTTGATGGCTTGGGCCTCGTCCAGAATGGCGATTCTCCATTCAACCTTGTCAAATTCCTCAGCTTCGCTCTGGAGCAGTCCGTAGCTTGTTACAAGGACTTTTCGCGGTCCCATGCTTTGGAGCAGGCGCAGTCTCTTCAGGCCGCCGAAGGAAATAGGCTCAAGTGACGGCGCGAAGCGGTTTATTTCGTTTATCCAGTTCGAACATACGGAAGTGGGGGCGACTATGAGGACCGGACCTTCGCCAGCCTTGGAAAGTATGAATGCAATGGTCTGTATTGTCTTTCCCAGTCCCATGTCGTCCGCCAGACATGCTCCGGCGTGCCATGCGTCCAGTCTGTACAGCCATGTGAAGCCTTCCTTCTGGTATGGGCGCAGCGTGGCCTTGAGTGTGCTTGGCAGGTCCGGAGTCAGCGTCATTGCCTTTTTGATCTTGGCAGCCTTTTCGTTCCAGGTGCCTTTTTCTGTGTCGTCCGTGCAGTCCTCCAGGAGTTTTTCCATGAAGGGTAGTGCGAAGTTGTTGAATCGGAGCATTCCGGATTCCTCGTCTTCGTAAGTCACAGCCGCAAAGTCATCAAGTCTTTTTCTGAAGGAATCGGCCAGGGCAATGATCTGTCCGTCTTCAAGCTGAATGAAGTTTCCGTGCTGCTTTCTGGATGCTGCTATTATCTCTTTCATGGACACAAGGAGTCCATCATCGATCTTGATGCTGCCGTCAAGGGAGAACCAGTCATTGTTGGACTTGCATTTCACAGTCATGTCCTTGAGGGTTATACGCCGCGAAATGCGCAGCTTCCTGTTGTCCGGCCAATGCACCTGCACTTGCTTGGATATATTGTGCAGCGCCATGGTGAACTGGCAGCATTGCTCCAGTGTGTTCAGTTCCCATGACCACTGTCCGCAGGAGTTGATTTCATTCAGGACTTCGCAAAGGAGTATGACTATGTTGGCCTGCTCGTCTTCGGCTTCAAAGTCTCTGACATAGCGCTCCAGTATGTTGTTCTCCATAGTGAGAAGCTCTACCGGACCGCTGCCGAGCCTGAAAAAGTCCCTAAGTCGGAGGCCAAGCG
>JAZURH010000102.1:0-4500 GCA_045606125.1 Lentisphaeria bacterium
GGGTGCATTCCAGCTGTTGTAAAAAGACATGTGGGGTCATTTTCGGGAATAAGCGACGAACTCTTTATCTCCACATGGCCGTGGCTGACAAAGAAATCCAGAAATTTGCGGCGAATCTGGGCCGCGGTAAGTGCCTGTCTCATTTTTTTGCAATCTCCTGATATGTTAGACATGAATACAGTATAAACGCCATAATTTAATGCAGCACTGCCATTTCGCAACAGCAATTCCGTTTCATTGACTGATAAGGCAAAAAAGACCGCGCACCTACCTGATTTCAAGTGCGCGGCCCGTATCACCCAGGCATTCCAGCCGTTACTTCACAGTAAAGTATGTGAACTTGCCTGAGGCATTTTCGCCGATCAGCTTTATTGCCACCATGTCGCCGGCAAATACTTCCGCACCTGCAAGGCTAACAATCCCCTCAAGCCCATCAACGGACACATTCACCGCATTCTCTCCCAGATAGCTGTAATAGGTGAATGTACCATCAACATTGACATGGGCCAGCTGTATCTCAGCCTTCACCGGCATTTCCCCTGACTCTTCAACAAAAGAGAACACCAGGCCGTTTCCGCTTTCAGATACATTGACGCTGCCTATCTTCACGATTTCAGAGTTTTTCAACAGAAGCAGCACACGGCTTCCGGATACGACCTTGCTGCCGTATTGATCCAGCGCCGCCACCCACCAGGAATAACGCGTCATATTTCCACCGGATTCAAGACTGACGGTCACGCCTGCCGACTCAGTTTCATAGACATTCAACTCACCAGTGGAAATATCCTGGACATAGAGCAGATATAACTCGGCCGAGGCAAGTTCCTGCCATTTGAAATTGACATTCTGAGATTCGTCGCTTACACGCATGACAGCGTCTTCTGCAGGCAGGAAGCTTTCCATATCGTCAAACTCTGCAAGTGGCACATACGCACCGGTTGTTGTAAACTTTTCTCCAGTGAAAACATCTGAACTTCCAGCCGGATTAAAGGCAGTCAGCCTGCAATAGTATGTTCCGGCATGATTGATGGTTTTCTCAAAGACCTCTACCGGTACAATGTAGCCTGATTCACCGGGAGCAAATGCTTTTTCATTCCTGAACAGAGGTTCTTCATCCCCTTCTCTGAAAAGTTCCAGACTGTATCCTGACGCCATAGGTGCAGTGACTGTAAACTTGAAGCATCCAGTATCCTGTTCAGTAACAGCAACTGAAGGAATTGGCGGCATTGAATATTCATCAACTTTCAACACAGTATTTTCCGCAGCGCAGTTCACAGACACATCAACTCCCTCCGATGTAACAGGATATATGGCAACTGCCCACTCCGAGCCGGATTCAAGGCCATCGATGCCTCTGCTGAAGTAATCTGCAGGCATGACAGCTTCAGTTATACCGTCAAGCTTGACAGTCCTTTCACCGGATGTAAGCACCACCTGATGTTCATCATGCCCGGTGCATCCTATTTCCACCACGGGGTACCATGGTGTGGAAACTACGCCTATGCGCACTGTATATTCAGGGCTTTCAAGGGCTGGCGAACCATTGTCCGCAAGCTTGAATGTAAATGCAGCCTCCTTGTCCAGAAGTTCACCCACAAGTTCGGCACCGATATTGTGGGCTGTATACTCGGCCACAATACTGCCATCTTCCACCGAAAGACTTACAGAAAGATATTCTGCAAGTTCGCCTGTGAGTTCAACTTCTGCAGGGATCACAGTTACTTCCTGCCCCCCGATCTCATCGGCGCTTTTGCCCGGAGCAGCCTTCCAAACCACATTTCTTGCAGTTCCGTCAAAATCAGCCGGGCTGACATATATGTCCGCTGTCTCTGCGTATGGCTTGTCATTTACCGGCGTGACCACAAGGCGTATTTCATTGGAGTCGGCATATTTCCGGTTTCCTCCATTGTATTCCCCTCTGTCTGTTGCACGTATTTTGAATGTGGCTCCCTGGGGAAGAACTGCATGGCTGTTAAGAGCTATTTTCAAAACACCGTCACTTACAGTCAACTCCGCCACATCGGAGGGCACATTGCAGTTGACGATGGAATATTCAAGTTCATCTTTGCCGGCATCTGCGTCCACATCAGTAAACACTGCAAGCTCCGATACTTCACAGGAATATTCAGACTCGCCATACGCCGCATTTTCACCAGCTGCGCCGTACTCTTTCAAAGATATTTCATTTTTCTTAAGTTCAACAAAGGCAGGAGGCGTATTGGACACGACAACATTCAATTCCTTGGGCGTGCTGTTTTCCGCTCCGGGAACACCGTCCAGATATGCCGGCATGCTCAGGCTGTATGCCTTGACAGTCAGTGTTTCACCACGTCGCAAATCAACCTCACCGGGCAGTCCGCACACTTCACCGGATGCAGCAATAACACTGCCGAAATCACGGTCGCCACTTGAAAACTCATACCTGTAGCGCACGACATCTCCGTCTTCATCAACTGCTCCGGACGCCATTACAGTAAAACCGGCATATCCGTCTGTGAAGATGCGCCCCTCACTTGAGATGGAGGCTGGAACCGAAGGGGCTCTATCCAGATCCCTGAGTTCAAATGTCCACAAACTCAGTTCAACTGCATTTTCCTCGCCGTCTGTAACCCTTGCGGATATTTTCACTGATTCAGTTTCACTGCGCTCCGCTCCGTCAAGAAGTTCCGGGGCAAGGGCAAGTTCCGCCTGCAGTTTCACTGTTTTTGATCCTGTCACAGGCAAATCAGAAGTGCTCCATTTAAGCAGTCCGGCGGGAATATCCCTGTCACCGATCTTTCCCAAAAGTTCGACTGCTGCTATTCCACTGGGTTCCGTACCATCATCATTATCCTTGAACATAACGACAAACTCAACCTTTTCCGTGACATTCGCGCTTTCAGTATAAATGTCATTGCAGTCGCTCTTGCTTCCATCCACGATAACCGGCGCACCGTCTCCCGGCAGTCTCACCCGGACGGACTTCGCCGCCACCGTATAAAACCCTTCATCACCCTCTGTTTCGCCAGATGCGGCGCAATTTATTTCTGCGGTTATATCACCACTGGAGGCAGACAATCCATTGACAATCTTCGGAGTCACTGTGATTTCTATATCAGCGTAATTCACCACATTAGCACCGTAGTCCAGTATGAATCTATCCTGTTTTCTCGTGCTGCCGTCATTTGCATTCACAGCTTCTGCTGTCAATACCAGCGTATCACCACCGTTGATCTTAGCTGCAGCGCTCCAGAACTTTCCAACCTCGTAGACTCCGGCATCCATTGGCGGCATAACTATGCTGAAATCAGGTTCCGCTATATCCATTTCGCTTGCATATTCTGCCCGGTACTTTACGACAAACGGCTTGTACGCATCTTCGCTGCCATTTGCAAACTCAGCACTCACATTGTCAGCAGAAATCAATTTCAAAACCGGCTTACCTGAAGCATAAGCCTTAACCATGCCCCGGGCAATTCCTCCATTTCCCTCTTTTACTTCAAGGGTGTAATATATGTTCAAGTCATTGCAGCCTGCTGGAACTTCAAGAGAAAGTATCTTTGAAGAAGGATCAAATGAAGGTTCTGAGGCACCGTCCGGCTGTTCAATGCAAACTGGTTCTTCGTCATCACTGAAATAGATAACTCTTATCCCGGATATGGTGAACTTTTCTGCATCAAAATCCAGTTCAGTCTTTATGACATTGCCGCCAAATGAGACAAAATCAAGTTCCTTTACAGCGGGGCACGCCGGTGCGGGGGGGGCATCCAGAGCAGCATAATCTATAAAGTATGTTCCGACACTCAGGACGCAGCTGCTGTCAGCAACAAGATCGGCAACTTCCTTTCCGCTTGAATCACGCATTACAAGACTTGCACCCGGAGCTATTTCCGGGGAAGTCCATTTTAATTCAACTCCACCTTCTTCAGTAGATTCCACCACCAGACACCAGGACAAACTGGCCGAGCCACTGCTCTTATAATCCTCGCAAAGCTTTTCATATCCTTCTATTTCACTGCGTCCGGTTTTGCCGAATTCATATTCAATGGGATTGGATCCTCTGAAATACATATAGTTCATCACACCGGGGCCCATTGGGGGATAGAACAAGTCCTTTTCATCCCATACATCGCTGCATTCATCTCCTGTGCCGATTTTCAAGGAAGCTTCAGAGGCACTGCCCATGCGAAATGCCACTTCAAATCCCCGGGCGGAAAAAGCGCACAGCAGCAAAGCGGAAACGACAAAATACATATAGTTTTTCATGGTTGTAAAAACCTCCGTAAAGCACTGCAAATAAAATCCCAGTAAAACCGGGATATCAATAAAACCAAGACAGATTAACTAAATATATAGCCCCACATTGGAATATTCAAGCTCCTTCCATCACAGACATTTTACCGTAAAACGCTTGTAACAGTTTTTTATTTTTCAGAGCCATGCAAAAAAAACACAACCCCATTTTTTTTCAAATACGCCAACCACACCGATTTTTCAAAAAAATAATTTCAAATACACATA
>JAZURH010000103.1:0-8695 GCA_045606125.1 Lentisphaeria bacterium
CCATTCACAAAAAGCAACACCCAAAAACGAAAAATATTGAATTTATTTTTAGAATATAAATAAATGCAATTTTATATATTTCGAATTCAATCATAATTTTGCAATATGTCTGATCAATTATCGGGCGCCATGTTCTGAAGCCCCTCCCTCAAATCAAAGCAAAAAAAAATCCCGCATTCCACGCCTCTTTCACCTGTGTCATCAAGCACTGGGAAAAAGCCCGGAATACGGGATGCTGCAGGATGCCAGTTCAACATCCTACCATCAATTTATTTGTCGTACATCTCGACTTCGTAGATTTCAACAAAATCCTTCTGCGTGATCAGTCCGCTGAAAGTAAAACGGACCTTGACAGTCTTATTCAACTTGTCAAAGACGAATGTCTTGCTCCATTCCTCTGCATTTTCCTTGATTTCAACCGGCTCCAGCTTCCTCCATTCGCCAGCCTTCCAGATGGAAATGGTGGGATTCTTCATGTTATAGCCGTAGAGCTTTATGGTTTTGAACTTGGGGGAAACCTTCGGGAAGTTAATCTCAAACCACTGCTCTTTCTTCCAATGGTCTGAACCCCATGCAAGCTGTTCAACTGAACCGTCGAAAATCTTCCTCTTGGCATAACCAATGGTAGCCACATCAGATGCATCAAGCTCAACTTCTTCGTGCTTGTCAAGAAGCAGATTGCCCTTATTCACCATGTTTGCATTGTAAGCCTCGATCTTAGCCAGGATTTCCTTCAGTTTGGGGAACTTGGACTCAAACTTCTTGCTGGTAAGGATGTAAACCTGATAGGGTTTGAACTCAATGGGCTTGCCCTTCTTGAACTTATAAACCTCATCCCCGCGGAATTCATACCACTTGCCATTGATGGCTCTGTCGTTGACTACGGCAGCACATGCCTCGGGATAAGGATTGACCATCAGGAGAAGTTCCATGCCGTCATGCTCGAAAAGCGTGCAGTCAATCCACTTGTCCGCCTTGACTTCAAGATACTTCACATTTGGTGAAAGGATCCAGTCATTCAGTTCCATGATGGTCTGGTTCTGGAAGACAAAAGCCTCGAACATGTGGATCTTGTCATGAATATCGTGATATGCGTAGGGATTGCTGACCCTGGAGCCGTTTGCCACGGTAGTCCATGTCTGGGCCTGAAGTTCATCCCATGTGGGATAGTCTGCATATCTGTTGCCGCCCTTGTAGCTGAAGAACTGTCCGGTAAAACCGGGCACCTTGTCAGGACGCTTGTAATCTGTGACTTCATGAATCTGTGCACGGGTCTTCTCAACAGGAGTGCCCAGGAAACGGGTATCTCCGGAGAACATGGGGGAGATATAGGTGTGCATCATGAAGACATCTATGCAGTCAAAATATCTCTGAGGAGAACGGGTGCAGGACATGATTGGATGATATGGGTCAAGCTCCTTGACATAGTCATAGATATACTTCAGATAGACGGGGGAAATATTGCGGCACTCCGGCTCATCGCTGATGTAGTATCCCAGAATGTCCCTGCCTCTGTTGCTTTCAACCACGGCCTTGACCTTCTCAAAAAGTTCCTTACAGGGCTTCACATCCTTGGTGGCTTCCTTGGCTTCAATATTCATCTTGGGAAGAAGACGCCCGGGCTCCAGTGTGGGGCAGGCAAAGTTGTTAAGGCAGATGATATCCTTTTCCTTATCAAAACGCTCCTTCAGGCGGACACCGCCCCTGTAGCCCCTGGCATAGATGGCCCTGGGGAAATAGGGTTTGCCATTGTAAACAATGCGCCCATCCTCGATCCAGACAACGCTGCCGCCCTTTTCAGGTGGAGGAAGACGTTTTACTCTTGTTTCGGTCTTGGCGAACTCCTTACCATCCACAATCAGCTTGGCAACCAGACGCACACTTTCACCTTCCTTAAGTTCAGGGAAATTCTGCTTGAACTTAATTCCGCCAGCCTTGGGATCATACTTATTCACCTTGTCGCCTATGGCAAGTTCAATTTCTGCCTTGTCCATATCAGCCTCGGCCAACTTGAAATTGACAACGCCGGAAACATACTTTGCGTCCTGGCCGGGATAATAGTTGTTGGCATACTGAGGCCATGTTACCTTGATGTCAATTGGCTTGTATTCTGCGACAACAGGATAATAACGTCCGAGAACAGTATCCCCCCGCTTCAGCGTTACCTTGACATGATGATTTCCCTTGACAGAAGCCGGGAAATCCACATCCTTTACGACAAACTTGCGGTTGCCATATTCGACACTTATGTCCTGGGTCTTGCTGCTTCCACCGGGAACTTCAACTGTCATGTTCCACTTGCCGCTCGAGGCATTGTTGCCCTCAACATTGACTATCACATCTCCCTTGATAACATCACCTGCGCGTGATGTAAAATCACCGATAACAACAGGAATAAGCACATCTTCCATAGGCTTCCTTGCGGGGAATCCCTTGATGGACTTGAAGTTCTTGCTCTCCTGGAAGCCGCCCCCCAGAGGTGACCATGTGGTAAGACCGCCACCGTGGGTCTGAGTTCTGGCGATATTCAAAAGCCATGTTGAATTCCACATCTTGGTGCGTGTCATGTAAAATGCGGAATAAGGAATGCGAATTTCAAGGTACCAGCCCTTGTCATCCTTGCTTGTAGCCGATTCCCAGAAGGGGAAGAACTTATCCGGCGTGATATTTCCCGCTTCGGCACGGAACATGGAATATCTGCTGTTCGTGCTGCTGGCGCCGAAGTGATAATATTCAACGGGATTTCCCGCAGGAGACAGGAACAGTTCGATGGCATCGCTGCCAGACCAAATATTGCCTCCCCAGCGGATCTTGTCCGCCTCGCTGTCAAAACAGGAAATACCCAGATAAACTGCATTTTCATCCGCCAGTACCGAGAAGGATGTCTGATCCTTGACCGGGCGGTTGGACTGGTTCTTCAAGCGCACAAAACCCGTGTGTTTAGTGGCATCCTGCCATGCCTTTTCATCAAGTTTACCATCAATTTTGACAGGTGAGGACGGTGCCTGGACTGTCAATGCCTGGGCGGCAAGTCCGCAAAGGCAAATTATCGCCGCGATCAATCCCTTTTTCATCATTTTTCTCCAATGACTTAATGTTAACCCCCAAAAAATCTCAAACAATATGCTTTAAGATACAGACATAACTCAAGAGTTGCAAACAGGAATCAGTAATTTTTAAGCAATGCCATTTTCAGAGCATTCCTCAGTATGGGTGCCGCGTACGTACCTCCGCCACCGCTGTTTTCCACAATGCACATGCCCGCAAGTCTGGGAGCATCAGCTGGAACGGCAGCTATGGCAATCGCGTGAGGCAGCGATCCACCCGTCTGTGCGGTACCGGTCTTGGCAAGTACGCCACACTCCTCCATCAACAGGGCATGTCCCGTACCGCCGGGGGACTCAGTACACATTTTCATACCATCCATGACAATCTGCCTGTTTTCTGCGCTCCACGGCATGGGAACTGCCTCCGCACCACCATCCATAGTGAAATGCGGTTTGACAAACTGTCCCGTCACTACTGCGCCTGTCATTGCAAGAAGCTGCAGCGGAGTTATAATCCATGCACCCTGACCTATGGATGCATTGGCCAAGTCCCCCTCTCCCCAGGAGACTCTGTCGTATCGGGAGGGAACAAATGCCACTCCACTCCCCTCTTCAGCCACCAATTCAGTTCCCGGCTTTCTTCCGAGAGGCAGTCTTTCCGCCATAGCGTTGAACCCCTCCTCTCCAAGTCGCTGCCCCACGGTGCAGAAGAATGTATTGCAGGAACGGGCAAGTGCCTCCCGTACATCCAGAGCCCCGCAACCGAATACATGGGAACACGAAAGAGTTCTTCCATCACGGAAACTGTAATATCCATCGCACATGATGCGCTCGTCCTCCTTCAACACTCCACTGTGCAGAGCCTCCATGGCAACGAGCACCTTGAGAGTCGACCCAGGAGGATAATATCCTGCCAGAGCCCTGTTGAACATGGCCCCTTCCCCCTCAGTCTTACCCGAAAACACCGCAGAAGGCTCACTTACACTGACAAGTATCCCGCCAGTCCTCAAATCCATGATAAGCAATGCGCCGGAATATCCATTCTCCCTGAACAGATTCTCGACTTCAGACTGCAGAACAATGTCTATTGTAAGCCTGACATCATTTCCACGCACCGGCAAAACAGTTTCATAAGTAGCGTTTTTGTAAGACATGACATCCGTGCGCATAAGCTCAACGCCACCTGCGCCCCGCAATATGGAATCCATGGCCCGCTCCATCCCGCTGCGCCCTTTCATCTCCCGGAAACTCAAAGAAAAGTTCCTGACCTTTGGAGGATTTACCGGCAGCCCCATGGAAGTCATGCCGCGAATGTGCCATGCGCTTTCCGGATATTCATGATATCTTTTCCAGGAAATTCCGAGTTCAGTCCCGGGAAACTCCCTTCTGCGGGCTGCCCAGCGGCGCACATCCTCCGCCGGAATATCACGCCACAGCAAAAAAGGCATGGGCGCATTTCGCTTTATATGCCTTATGATATCATTCCTGTCCGGTCTTGTACGGTAATAGTCAGGCCCAAGAAACACCGCCAGCGATGAAACGGCCGAAGCCACCTTGTCCACAGTTTTGCGCCTGGTATCCCGGGGATCCCTAATATCCTCTATCCTCATGGTCATTCCGTACTTTGGGATAGACTTGTCGAGGACTACCCCGTTTCTGTCCAGAATGGTACCCCGCTCGCCGGGCATATATACCAGCCTGTCATGCTGCCTGTGCACTGTAGCCTCATATTCGTTGCTGCGGAACAACTGGAGCCAGGCCGCATACCCGCACAGCAGCAAAAGAACCAGCGCCATGAAGGCCGCAAGATAAAATATTTTAAAAGAAGATTCCCTCATTTCACATTTTTGTCTTTAATATCCCGGACCATTCCAGCCCTATCCCGCAAAAGACCGCACACTTTTGTAAAACGGGGACCGGGTATGACGGCAAAATCCTCATCCACAACAAAAACACGATTGTTTTTGACGGCATCAAGTCCGGGCAGTGATTTTCGCCACTCATCTATGATCCTTTCAGTAGAACTGCAACCCGGTATGAATTCAAAAATGTATTCAGGCTGCATACGCAGCAAACTCTCCGCCGAAAGCTGGGGATATTTCATGCTGCTTTCCTCCGGAAGAAGCCTGAAACCGGCAGCAGCAGCCAAATCTCCATACATGGATTCGCCCCCAGCTGCCTGTACCTCGCGTACAGCTCCATTACCATAATCCCTCCATATCACAAAAACTGCACTGGGACGCCGTCCGGACTCCGTCATCTCCATGGCTGAAAGAAACTCCTTTTCTACAGCCATCGCCTCAGTTGAACGCCCTAAACTGTGCCCGATAAAGGCAAAAGATCCCTTTATGTCACTGAAAGTCGTCAATGGCACTTCAAGAACCTTCAGTCCATGATTTCTCAGGCGCTGTCCTGTATCCGCCTCTGAACATGTAATGACTACACAAGTGGGCCGCAGTCGGACTATCGCCTCAAAATCCGTATCAAGAAAGCCGCCCACTTTGGAAATGTCCTTCACTTCCGGCGGATATTTGCAGAAAGAAGACACTCCAACCACATTTTCCCCAAGTCCAAGCGCAAACAAAGTCTCAGTCAAAGCTGGAGCAAGAGACACGATGCGGGAACCATCACAGGATCCGCTGCCGGCAGGAGCATCCGCAGGAGAGCATCCGGCCAGCAGCACAACTGCCAGTGCAAAAAGCAGACTACGGCTCATAGGCTGAATTATCCTTTGAAAGAAAACCTGTGCGTATGCCATCACCGACTCCGTTCACAACATAAATATTTCCCGAAGCTCCGGCATGTCCGTCCACATAGACACTGTTAGCGCATTTTCCATGTCTGAAGTCAATTGTTCCATAAGAGTTAAGCGCGCCAAATCCGCCGTTTCCCGCCAGGGGGGCCCGCAGATAATCTGCGATTTCATACTTATTCCCATCCCTGTAACCGCCGTCCGCATTCATCATTATTCCGGAGGGATTTTTAATGCTGTCAATTAAAGGCCGCCTTGTCGGATTATAGGAATCAAATCCGAGACATTCATTATACCCGTATCCGGCAAAGGCAGCTGTATACGCCGCTGTGTACTCAGAAGCCTCCGGACATTGATAGACCTTTGAATCTTCAGCGCCCCTGCCCTCCCCCGCATTAGCGGAAAGAATTCCGGGTCTGCCATTACTTCCGGCGTGCCAGGCGTCATATCCCCAGCTGCCGTCATCCAGAGAGATCGTCAGCGGACAGAAACGCCCGTCAAACATATCGCAGTACATCAGCTGCATCAATCCTATCTGCTTCAGATTGTTCGTACAGGAAATACTGCGCGCCTTCATTCTCGCCCTGCTCAAGGCAGGAAGAAGCATAGCTGCAAGAATTGCAATAATTGCGATTACCACCAGCAGTTCGATCAGCGTGAACTGCTCTTTCCTCCGTAAGGAGACAACAGATACCTTCATTTTCACTCCTTTTGCGTTACGCGCACAAAATGATACCAACTTTGCCAGGCGACCGGGATCCGACTATACGGTTGCGCGACAGCCAGGGAATCGCACCCTGATTCACCGGTTTACTCGTCTGGCGGGACTCAAAAAATCGCGGAAGAATCAGGCCTCCCACGAAAGATTGCCCAGGAATCCTTCTGCAAAGAACACGGGCTTGTAACCTTTTTCTGTGGCTATGCGTATTGATGTTTCAATGCGCTGGAAATGGTCAGGCAGATAATTGAAGTAACAGGGGAAGCTGTACTGTTCGTGGGATGCCATGCTTATATAATCCCTGGTGCCCTGTGATGCGATCTCCATTTTCTCGACGATCTGCTCGCATGTCCAGAGATTAGCGGTGCAATCCCCCTTGAAAAACGCCAATTTGTTACTGAAATCGTAGTAGATGCCGTTCTTCTGGATGTAGCGTGCTTCATCAAGATTCACGAAGTATCCCACATCGCAGACATAGCTTGCGCTTCCATCGTCAAAGATTCCTGTGCGTGGATTCATAAACTGTCCTTCCAATGCCCGCACTCCACGGTCTGTCAATGCCTTGAATGCTTCCGGCCTGCACATTCCCCAGTGCAGGCCCACAGGGGCATCCACTGTTTCCTCACCGGCAATTCTGATAAGTTCAGCGGTTGTCAAGTCATAGTCCGAGGCCAGAGTTGCAGCATCCGTGTTCTGGTATATTCTGTCAGGGAACTCTGAATATGCGTGAAAGGCCAATCTCAGCCATCCGGCGGCATCCTGCCATTCGCCTCTGTAGCAGTCCGGCATGTCCTTAAGCGTAAAGCCGTCCTTATCATGGGCATTTTTGAAGAACGTATTAAGTGTGAACTTTGCGCCGTACTTTTCATTCATGGAACGGAGGAATTTCAGATAAAAATGATCAAACAGCCTGGCAGGCCTTTCCCTGGCAAGGTCAGTAAAAAGGAAACTGTGGTCATCTATGAAGAAATTGTACCTCTTGAAACTTGCCTTGTCCCAGACCACCTTAATCTGCCTGACAGTTTTTCCGTAGGAGTCTTCCATTTCCGCAGTGATTGTATTGAACTGCTCCTTAAGCTTAATTCTGGCGGAAAATCCGGTCCCGTCAAAATCAGCAACAATACCGTTGACTTTTACGACTCCGGCAATGCCGCCCATACCGCGCACACCAATTTCAAGCCCGTCTTCAGTTTCAATGCCGTGGTTGTGATTGAGGACCGCCCCGTTTCTCGGGTATATAATATCAAACATAACACTACCTCCAATTCAGTTATTTTTATTCTTCATTTGTAAAAACTCATTGAGGATCTGAAGCCCCGGAATGATCTATCATCTTTTCCCCGCCTCCGAAATTTTCTATGTTATCGCATATAAAATTGCCTATGCCCCTACCGGCTATGTAAAGAGCATAATCAGCGCGGGAATGAATATTGCGCACAGTTATATTGTAGATATCGTCCGGTGTAGCATGGCGTCCGCCATACATGCGCAAATCTCCGATTCTTACAGTCTGTTGCGCCCGCCCCCTTATTCCGGGAATCTGATCGGACATATCCCATATATCATCCACCAATACATCATGCAGAGTGGATTCTCCCTGACACAATATCCTGACACAGGATGCAAGAGATGTGCTTTTAACATTTCGGATTGTGATGTTGCAAAGGTCTTCAGGAAGTCCTTCCACGGCAAACTCCGCCTGCATACCTCCACAAAGGCAGGTAAGCGCAACAGTATCATCCCCGGTAAAACCGCGTATGTCCTCTATCACAATGTCATGGCATCCCCTGCGCAGATCAATTCCGTCCGTCTGCTTGACAAGCATGTCGTAATATTTTTCAATGCTCAGGCCATGATATATGTTGCCATCTTCGTCTATGCAGGTGTCATCGGCCTTGAAATCCAGATCGTGTATATATCCATTGGAGCAGAAAATATGGTTCATCGCCCACCAACGGAAATTATGAAAGGTAAGTCCGGTAGTCTCAAAGCCGTCAACATTTGTGAAAAAAATCATATTATTCATGTAAATCGGAGGCATTCCGTTTTTACGGCTGGTGCGCTCGGAAAGACCATTAAACGAGCCCCCATCCAGAATTGCTCCGTTTCTGCCGATAAGCCTGATATTTCTGTCCGTACCTGCCACTGTGCGCCCGACATCCGTGCCATGATGTTCGT
>JAZURH010000104.1:0-3309 GCA_045606125.1 Lentisphaeria bacterium
ATCAGCCCCCATGTGCTGAGGACCATCAGAAAACCGGATTTCTCCCTTTTTGAAAAATTCTGCGAGCTGTTTGAAAAGGCATCAAAAAAATGCGGCAAACAGCAATACATAGTGCCTTATATAATGAGTGCGCTGCCTGGATGCACTCCGGAAGACATGCGAAAAGTATCGCAATGGTTCCGAAAGCAGGGATGGCAGCCGCAGCAATGCCAGTGCTTCATACCGACTCCCGGGACGGTGGCCACAGCTATGTACTATTCAGGAGTGGACACATCAATGAAGCCCATATTCATCCCGGCAACAGACAGGGAAAGGGAAGACCAGCACAAGATCATATACGGCGGCAGGCAAATGCCGCCGAGACGCTGACGCAGAATATCTATTCAAACAACCAGGTGGACAAATAGCGTTCACCTGTGTCCGGTAGAAGAACGACTATCCGTTTTCCCGCAAACTCATCACGCAAGGAAAGCTTCAGGGCCGCATAAAGAGCTGCGCCAGAACTGATCCCCACAAGCAGTCCCTCCATGGTGGCGGCATTCCGTGCCGCATTTCCAGCTTCTTCAGCTGATACTGGGATAACTTCTGTTATAATATCCGTGTTCAGCACTTCAGGGACAAAACCGGCGCCTATCCCCTGTATTTTGTGCGGTCCTGCATTGCCGCCGGAAAGAACCGGGCTTTCTGCCGGTTCAACCGCATATATTCCCACATTGGCCTTTTTAGACCTGAGATATTCTGCCACACCGGTCAGGGTCCCTCCGGTCCCTGCACATGCCACAAAAGCATCAACCGTACCATCCGTGTCATTCCATATTTCAGGTCCGGTGCTGCTTTTATGGCTTGCAGGATTTGAGGGATTTTCAAACTGCTGGGGAATATATGCGCCCGGATTTTCACGCTGCAGCTGCAGAGCCCTGTCTATTGCACCTTGCATTCCAGCAGCGCCGTCCGTAAGAACGATCTCCGCTCCGTATGCTGCCGCCAGTTTCCGCCTTTCAACGCTCATGGTATCGGGCATGGTAAGTACAAGGCGGTATCCCTTTACAGCCGCGGCAAGGGCAAGTCCCACGCCGGTATTTCCACTTGTAGGCTCAATTATCATGGCCCCAGGCCTCAGGCGACCTTCCCTTTCCGCATCATCAATCATGGTCATCGCCACTCTGTCCTTAACAGAGCCGCCTGGATTGAAATACTCGACTTTAGCCAGTATTTCAGCACCGCCAGTATTCATTTTGTTTATACGCACCAGAGGCGTGCCGCCGATTTTCTCAAGAATATTACCTGCTATTTTCATTTTACACCTTCTGCTGTTGAAGTTTCATGCACACATTTTATTATAACTCCCATAGATAAAACTGCACAGCACAAATACAAAAAAAAACGACCGGATGTGTTTCCGGCCGTCCAGTGAAACTCAGATATTATTTGGTTCCGTCAGTCACCATTGTGACAACACGCTGCGGGAACGGGATATTGAGCCCGGCAGACTCGATGACTTCCTTGAGCTGTTCCTTCAATTCCCAGTACACATTCCAGTAATTTTCAGTGCTTGACCAGTAGCGGAGAGTAATGTTCACAGAGCTGTCCGCCAGTTCAGATACCAGAACCTGGGGCTCGGGATCCTGAAGTACCATGGGATTCTTCTTAAGAAAAGCGTTCAGCACCTCAAGTGCCTTCGGCAGTGAATCGCCATAGGCAATGCCAACTACAATATCAGCACGGCGTATGGGATTTCTGGAGTAGTTCTTGATAGGATTACCGAATATTGAACTGTTTGGAACGGAGATGAACACACCGTCCACAGTGCTGAGAACTGTAGTAAAGAGACCGATCTCGACTATTGTACCGCTTACACTTCCGCAATCCACAAAATCCCCCAGCTTGTAGGGATGGAGGAAAAGAAGCATAAGTCCAGCCGATATATTGCTCAAAGAATCCTTCATTGCCAGACCAATTGCCAGTCCGGCGGCACCAAGTACAGTTAGGATGCTGGCGGTGTTCACACCAAAAAGATCAAGGATTATAAGCAGAGCAAGACCCCATACCAGGACATTGACAACCTTTCCGATAATTTTCGTCAGAGAATCATCAAGGGTGATTACTCTACCTGTCGAAGCAATAATGATCCTCTTTATGATCCTGGCTATCAGCCATGCCAGAGCAAGGATGATAACAGAAAGAATCAGTATTTTTCCGAAACGGATTATATCATCCTGATGATTATTCCATAATTCTTCAAGTGTCGAAACGGTTTCCCCGGAACGGACTTTTTGGACAAGTTCGTTCACCACTTCTTCTGTTTTCACTTGTTCAACAACATTTTCTGCTGTCTGCTCTACTGACA
The DNA here is from genome assembly GCA_045606125.1 of Lentisphaeria bacterium. Taxonomy (GTDB): domain Bacteria; phylum Verrucomicrobiota; class Lentisphaeria; order Oligosphaerales; family Oligosphaeraceae; genus RGIG3456. The sequence continues at coordinate 2,348 of JAZURH010000104.1, forward strand.
TTGCTCTCTCCTGTTTGTCTTGATTTTTAACAAAAATTATGCACGAAAATAAAAAACATCACGAATATAACATTGTTTTCAAAATAAGTGAAAAATCATATTGAAAACAATGCCGCAATTATATACGGTTCTGCAAACATTCAAATTTCTCTCACCAGCCAAAGCACTTCAACAGGAGTCAAAGCCCTGTCGTACAATTTTATTTCAGAAATTGCCCCCGGGAAACCGTAGGCATAACAGTTGTAGCTGCCAATTGAACAATTGCGCACGGCAGGCTTTGAGGGATGCAGTTTCATCTGTCCTTCCTCCACAGAGACGCCGTTGTAGAAAATACGGCCGTATGTGCCATCATAGGTGAATGTCACATGCTGCCATACACCGCGCCTGAACGGATATCTGGTCGCCTTGACTGAAATGCCCTGCCCTCCATTCCGGGTACCGTCACCACCTACTACTCTGATGGTTCCCCAGCCGTGTATTATTCTGAACCCGGGACCGAAATCACCAGTGGTATTTCCCAATATGGTATACTGCTTGCTTCCGCTTGCTTTGGCATCTATCTTGATCCAGAACATGACAGTAAAGGGCTTTGTAAAATCATAGCCCTGCTCTCCTGGTATCTCAAGGGATGTTACAGGCCTTTCCTTGCATTGTATGTCATTCTTGAAATAAAGCGCTTTGCCTCCAAGCCTGCCGGGACCCCATTCCAGCTTATGCATACTGCGGGGCCTGGGAACAGCCTTGCTGTTTATGCCGTAATTTTTAACAAGGGACATATCCCCCTCGTTAAACGGTATATTCCAAAACGGTTCCGGAATATCAGCGGAAAACAAAACTGCTGCAAATCCAGCTAAAAACACCAGGAAAAATCTATTTTTCATTACAAACCTCGCTTTTACAACCGCCGGTCCCCGAATAGAATGAAGACCGGCATTTTTCACAAAGTCCTGCTCACTTTTCGT
>JAZURH010000105.1:0-12563 GCA_045606125.1 Lentisphaeria bacterium
GGCACGGCGCATTATCCATACGGGGATTGGGTTGAGCGCACTTCACGCCTTTATTGTGAGTTTGTAAAAAAGGTGCATGACAGCGTCCCGGGAGCCGAGGCTGTCCTTCCCGTGTCGGTGCATGATATCCCGTTGCCGGAGGAGGAGTTTGCCGCAGTCTGGTGTGAAATACTGAAAAAGGCATCCTGCGATGTTCTTGTGGTCTATGGCGGAAACGCCGAGATATGGAAACTCATGGCTGAAAGGGCCGGATGCCGTTTTATTCATTGTCTGGACAGATAATTGTAATGGGGAAAATTTGATTATGAAACAACTGCGAATGGTTTATTATGGCGTTGATGCCGGAGCTGTCACCTATGCCTTGAAGGATGGAATAACCGTGCGCCCTCTTGAAAAGAAGGAATGGGAGCAGTACAGAAGATTGAGGCTTGAATGCGGATTCGACCATTGGACCGATGAGAAGATAGAGGAATTTTACAAGGAGCATGCCATAAAGGACGGCATAATCGTTGCAGTCAAAGATGATACCGGCGAACTTGCAGCATCAGCAACTGCCGAATACGGTGAACTTGATACCCCGGATTTTCCCGGTACTCTTGGATGGGTCATGACAAAGCCCGGATTTGGCGGCATGGGATTGGGCAGGGCTGTGTCCGCGGCTGCCACGAAGGCACTGGTCGATGCCGGAATTAAGCCGGTGTATTTGCTGACGGATGATTTCCGCGTGCCAGCTGTTGCATTGTATCTGAAGATGGGATGGAAACCCTGGCTGTTTCAGGAAGATATGCAGGAACGCTGGGAAAAATTGTGCAGTCAGCTGGGATATGAAGAATCCTGGCTTGCGAATAATTCTGTAAAATAAACAAAAAACTGAGGAGCTTAACAAATGGAAAAGGATATTCTGATTGGTACAATGGTGAGAGTTGACGAAAATATCGTTGACTACATAAAGCAGATAATACCTTATGGTTTTGAAAGTTTTGCACTTACTTTCGGGCATAACAGCGAAAAGATGGCTGATCCCGCCGAAGTAGCAGAAAAGATCATGCCCATTCTTGATGAACATGGAATAAAGATCGGCGCGATTGAAGCATACGGAAATCCTCTTGTGGATACTCCACTTGGCGAGTATCTGCGCAATTTCTTCTATCGTCTTGTGGATTGTGCCCATCTGTTCAAGACGGATGTGGTGGCGGGATTTGCAGGCCGTGTCCCGGATGTACCCATCCCGGAATCCATTCCGAAGTTCAAGGAAGTGTGGACGCCTATTTGCGAGAAGGCAGGCGAAAAGAATGTGCGCATTGCATTTGAAAACTGCACTATGGGCGGAATCTGGAGGACGGGCAGCTGGAATATGGCATTCAACCCCAAGGCATGGGAATTGATGTTTGAAGCCGTTCCGCTGCCCAATATCGGACTTGAATGGGAGCCTACCCATCAGATGTCCCAGCTCATAGATCCAATACCCCAGATACAGGAATGGGGAAGCAGAATATTCCACCTTCACGGCAAGGATGCCAATGTAAGGCGTGATGTCATTGCCAAGTATGGCTTTGAGGGACCGGAGCCGGCAGTGTTCCATCGTCATCCCGGATATGGTGACTGCGACTGGGTGCAGATCATTTCCGAACTCAGGCGCGCCGGATTCAAGGGTGCCATTGACATTGAAGGATGGCATGATCCCGTATACAAGGGCGATCTTGAAATGACTGGTCAGGTGTTCGCGCTGAACTATCTGAAACAGTGCCGCGGAAACTATGTGCAGAATCCATTGTAAGACAACGGGGAGGCAGACAATATGAAAACTCTTGTATTCATGGGCGATTCAATTACTGACTGCGGCAGGGAAACCAGCGGCGGTGCCGGTTATCCCAAGGGACTTTACGGCCCCGGGTATCCCGGAATTATTGCCAGTAAACTTCTTGGCGAGCATCCCTGTGAGCAGTGGAACATCTATAACAGGGGTATCAGTGGAAACAGGATAGTTGATCTCTATGCCCGCTGGAAAAAGGATACTCTTAACCTGAAGCCGGATTATATCAGCATTCTTATCGGCGTCAACGATGTCTGGCATGAAAAGGCCAACTGCAATGGCGTGGAACTGCCCCGTTACGAGCAGTTCTACAGAATGCTTCTGGACTGGACTCTTGAGCAGCTGCCGGATGTGAAATTCATACTTCTTGAACCATTTGTGCTGGAATTCGGCGCAGTCAGCGGGCAGGAATGGCTTGATGATGTGGCATCCAGGGGCGATGTAGTCAAAAGACTTTCCGCTGAGTACGGCACCGCATTTGTTCCGCTGCAGAAAATTTTCAATGATGCTCTGGATAGGGCTCCGCAGGACTACTGGCTTGTGGATGGTGTGCATCCCCAGCCAGCGGGGCATCAGCTTATTGCAAATGCCTGGTGCGAAGCAGCAAAGAACCTTGGTATGGATATCTGAGGAACAATAATGAAAAAACTGCACTATTTTCAGGCTTTTCCTTCAATTTCCGACAGAAAAGCATGGGACGCCGCAAGAAATGAGACTCATAATGAAAAGTTGGTGGCGGAAGTTCGCAAACTGGCTGATGAAGCTATGGCGACTGATATGCCGGCCCTTACTGCTGAAAGGTACATGGACCATTTCAGAAACGGGAACAGAAGCCAGTATGAAGCGCCTTACTTTGCCCGCCGCTGCAGGCTGACCGCACTGGTGCTGGCTGAATGTTTCTTCAATGAGGGACGCTATATTGACGGCATAATCGAGCATTTGTGGGCAATAATTTCCGAGTACACATGGTGTTTGCCTGCCCATACATACGATTATTCCGATCCGTTTCCGGATACTACCAGCGAGAACATAGACCTGTTTGCCGCCGAGACAGGTGCGTATATTGCTGTGACCATGCAGCTTGTTGAGGAAAGAATAGCCGCCATATCGCCTAAAATGGTGAACCGTGTGCGTCTGGAGCTTGTCAGAAGATGCGTTGTCGGTACTGAGGACAGAATTGCCACGGAATACCATTGGGTCAATGGATATGCCAACTGGACGCCCTGGGTGTGCGCAAATCTGGTATGGACGGCCAACTGGGCGCTCAAAGATGACCCTGCGCGTTTTTCAAAGGTAGTCTGGATGCTGGAGCCTTGCATTGAAAGGTACAGAGGATTTTATCCAGCGGACGGAAGCTGCACCGAAGGCGTGGCTTATTGGTGCGTTTCTCCTTTGATGTATTTTATTTATCTGGATGCGCTTAACATGGCGTCGGATAATGAATATGTCCATCATTATTCTGACGGGCTCTTCAAGAAGATGTGCGAGTTTATCTGCTATGCCTGGTACTGCAAGAATTATTTTTCCTCATTTGCAGACTACAGCATCCCCGGATTCAACCCCGGTGTCATGCAAGCCATGGCGGAAAGGGCGGATTCAGAAATGGGAAAGACAATGGCGGAATGTTATCTGCAGGAAAATGGCTTCCCCAAGTTGAATGGAATGAATATACAGTACAAGCTGTATGATATTTTCATGCGTCATGGCGAAGCTAAATCCAGAGAGGACTTCTTCAAGCTGTATGAGGACAGCCAGGTTCTGTTCTGTCTGAACAAGGGCAATTTCATTGTCATGAAGGGCGGTTCCAACGATGAATGTCACAATCATAATGATGTGGGCCAGTTCATACTTGGAACGGATGGTGAAATGTGCGTTCTTGACCTGGGAAAGGAAGTCTATTCCAGAAAGTCTTTCGGCGCGGACAGGTATACGAACTATCTGCAGAGCGGATTGAGTCATAATCCGCTGGTGTTCGATGGTGTGCCTCAGATGCCCGGGCTTGATGCGGCTGCCCAGGATTTCAAGGTGGAGGGAAACGCTGACAATTTTACCTGTTCCATGGAACTTGCCAGGTGCTATCCGCCTGAACTGGGCTTGATTTCATACAGGCGCACTTTGAAGTATGATGGGAAAACGGTCAGGGTCACTGATTGCTGGAAGGCTGATCATGTGGTTGCGCCGTCCATGACATTGTTCCACAGACGCCCGGATACGGTCATTGAGACTTCCGCAAAAAATGTTATGGATGAGGTGCGCAGCGAAGACTCCTGCCAGAAACACATGTGGGACGGCCTGGTCTGGCGAAGGACCATTCAACCGGAACCAGCGGCGGAAGGAGTGCTTGAAATAAGCATGGAAATGAAGAGCGGAAAATAAAATATCCATTTGCGGACTTTGTTATGCGAATGGAAAATGGGGGAATATGGTGAAGCCGGAAAAAGTACTTGTTCTTGGAGCAGGCGGTGCGATGGGGCGCTATCTTGTGCCTTATCTTGCTGAAAAGGGATGCAAGGTGGATGCCGTCGCGCTGGAGGATATACAGAGCAGCGACCCGAATGTCAGATGGTTCAGGCTGAACGCCAAGGACTGGGAGGCGCGAAATGAACTGCTGGCCGGGAAATATGATGCAATTGTGGATTTTCTCACATATAATTCCTCGGAGCTGTCCTTCTATCTTCCACAGCTGCTTGACAGTACCGGGCATTATGTCTTTCTGTCTTCCGGGCGGGTATATGACAATCTTGAATGTCCAGTGAAGGAAACATCCCCCAGGCTTATAGACAGCTGCAAAGATCCCCTTCTGTTGAACTCTGATGACTATTGCATCTACAAAGGGCGTGGCGAAAATGTCCTGACTTCAAGCGGAAAGAGAAACTGGACCATAGTCCGGCCGGCAACAACATACAGCTTTATGCGTTATCAGCTTGTGACTCTTGAGGCAAGGGATACTGTGGGGCGTGCTTTTGCGGGAAAGGAAGTCGTGGTGCCTGTACAGGCAAAAAACAAGCCCGCCACGCTGAGCTGGGGCGGTGATGCTGCCAGAATGATAGGAGAGCTGCTTTTCCATGAAGGTGCCCTTGCAGAGGCCTTCAATATAAACAGTGCGGAAAGCAGGACCTGGGGAGAAATCGCGGATTACTACAATGATATCTGCAATTTGAAGGCATTGTGGGTCGATAAGGAAGATTATCTCCGTATCCTTAATGACAATCCCTACAGGCTGAACTACCGCTGGCAGCTGGAATATGCCAGACTTTTTGACCGGGAAGTGGACAATAGCAAGGTGCTTTCCGTTACAGGACTCAAACAGGAGGACATGATGCCGCTCTATGACGGACTCAAGATGGAGATCGGGCGTACGCCAAGAGATCATGTTTGGGGAAATAACCAGAGAATGGATGATTATCTGACATCTATAGGACGGATGTGAAGGGATGCGTCATGCTGAAAGTCTGCATTGACCGACAGACCGGGGGCGGACGCCGTCCCGGACATTTGACACATTTTGCCTTTACCGGATTGCCTGGCGTGGAAATAGCCGCCCTGGCTGATGAGAATCCTGCAGCAAAGGAGGATTTTCATCTCTGCGGGGCAAAAAAGCTTTATGGCACTTATGAGGAGATGATTTGTTCTGAAAAGCCGGACATTGCGGTGCTGTGTTCCAGACTGCCTGAAGAACATTACAGGCAGATCAGGTTTGCAATGGAGCATGGATGTCATGTGCTTTGTGAAAAGCCCCTGGCGGACAGTTTGCCCCGGGCCTATGAACTGGTGGAACTGTCGCAGCGTACAGGCTGTAAGGTGCAGTTGGCTCATCTTGCCCGCTTTGCGCCTGCGTTTCGTGAGATGAAGCGCATTATACAATCAGGCGGAATAGGCAGAATACTGACATGCTATATGCGCGGCAAGGAGGATACCAGGGGCGGCGGCGAGGATATGATTGTATTGGGAACTCATGTCTTTGATGCGGCATGCTGGATCTTCGGACTGCCTGAAACTGTATATGCCGATGTGCGCTGGCAGGGCAGGCGGATCACTGCTGCTGATACTGTTGAAACCACGGAGCCCGTGGGACTTTGCGCCGGGGACGAGATTTTTGCGCATTTCCGTTTTGCTGATGGTGTGAACGGTATTTTCGAAAGCCGCCGTGGACTTGTTCCAGCTGTGGCTGAACCTCGCATGGGAATTACGGTCTGCGGTACGGAAGGCAGCCTTGCCATACGTTATTCCGGCGACCGTGCCCTGCGGATCTGCCGTAATTTTCCGGTTCCCGCAGAGGATAGCAACTGCTTTGAAAAAGTTCAGCTTTCCGGGGAAGATGCCGTTAAGGATGAGGAACCTTTGGATTATGTGAAATGGAAGGTCAATCCCGGCAGTTTTTCTTCAGTTTATTTTGCCGAGAACAACAGGCGTGCCGCCCGGGATCTTCTCCAGGCCATTCGTGAGGGCGGTGAACCGGCGGCCGGCATAGAGTCGGCAGTCTGTTCACTGGAGATGATAACAGGTATCTATCAGTCTGCAGTCGACCATGTTCCGGTGGAACTGCCTTTGAAGGAACGCAGCCATCCTCTGGCGGCAGCAGCTGGTGTATAAAGCGGTCGGAGTTTACGGCTGAAGAAGATACAAGAGGTGTTTTGCATGAAAGCTATGGTTATTGAGGATGGCGCACTGCGCCTGAATGAAGTCCCTGAACCGGTTCTCAAGCCCGGGTATGTCATAATTGAGGTTCATGCAGCCGCACTTAACCGGGCGGATCTGCTGCAGGTAGCGGGCAAATATCCACCGCCTCCCGGATGGCCTGAATGGCCGGGGCTTGAATGTTCCGGCATCATTTGCGGGGTTTCATCCTGCAGCCGCTGGAAGTGTGGAGACAAGGTCTGCGCTCTGCTGGGAGGCGGCGGATATGCTGAAAAAGTTCTTGTTCCCGAGAACATGGTAATGCCTGTCCCTGAAGGGCTTTCTTTTGTTGAAGCGGCGTCTGTGCCGGAAGTCTATGCAACTGCGCTTTTGAACCTGGTGCGTCTGGGTGAACTGAAAAATGGAGAGACCCTTTTCGTTCAGGCTGGTGCAAGCGGTCTTGGTATGGCGGCCATACAGCTTGGCAAGCTTGCGGGAGCGAAGATCGTGACAACAGTCGGTTCTCCTGAAAAAGCGGCGGCCGTGAAGGAGCTGGGCGCTGATGTGGTGATAAACCGCAGGGAGGAAGCCGTTGAAGAGGTGCTCATGCGGCATCCTGTCGATGTGGCGCTTGATTGTGCCGGAGGTGAAATGCTGGGCAAGTGTCTTCCTGCGCTTAATCCGGGTGGACGCTGGATTTTGGTGGCCACCCTTGGCGGTGAGACAACTGAATTGCCCTTGCGTGTGTTGTTGAAGAAGCATATACGGCTTATGGGCAGCACATTGCGCAGCAGAAGCGAAACGGAGAAAGGCGATATATTGAAGCAGCTTGTTGAAATGGTTTGGCCTGAATTGCAGGCTGGAAGGATACGCACTGTGGTGCATGCGGTTTTCCCTTTTGAGAAAGCGGCAGAGGCACATCAGGTTCTGGCAAAGCAGCAGAATGCCGGCAAGGTGGTGCTTGTACTGAAATAGGAGAGTGTAAGCATGAGGAAGATAAAGATAGGCCAGATAGGCATAGGCCACAATCATGGCGCGGATAAAATGCTCACGCTGCGGGCGCTGCCGGAACTTTTTGAAGTAGTGGGCGTGGTGGAAAGTGATCCATACTGGTTCAATGAGCGCAGCGGCATGGCAGCTTACGGGGGATTGCCGTTCATGACGGAGGAGGAACTTTTTGCTGTGCCCGGTCTTGAGGCCGTGGCTGTGGAAACAGACGGAAAGTACCTTATATCAACTGCATTGCGCTGCGCAGAAAGAGGATTGCATCTGCACATGGACAAGCCGGGCGGAGAGGATCTGGAGGGATTCCGCAGACTCTGCAGCATCTGCAGTGAAAGAAATCTGGCTTTTCAGGCTGCATATATATACCGTTATAATCCGGCTGTCAGGTTTTGCATTGATGCGGTCAGGAACGGTTGGCTCGGCGATGTGTTTGAAATACATTCGGTCATGAGCAGGGATGACAGCAAGAATGACGCATACCGCAAATGGCTTTCCCAGTTCAAAGGCGGTGCATTCTACATTTTTGCCGGATATCTGATGGACATTGTGCTGCTTATGCTGGGCGCTCCGGACAAGGTGACTTCCTTTCTGCAGAAGACCAGAGATGACGCCCTGGTGGACAGCGGACTGGCTGTGCTGGAATATCCCCGGGCTACTGCCACCGTAAGAGCTTCAGTGGCTGAAATTGACGGGTTCAACCACAGGCGGCTTATCGTATGCGGCACGGAAGGCTCTGTGGAACTCTGTCCCATTGAAGCCGTGAGCGGCAATTACTATACTACACCGCTGCAGGTCAGGCTTACTCTCAAGAATGAGAAGGGGGGATATGCCGCCGGAACCCAAATGGTGGACTGCGGCCCCCTTGGAGGACGCTATGACAGGCAGCTTGTGGATTTTGCGAAGATCGTGCGCGGTGAAATTAAGAATCCTTTCCCGATTGAGCATGAGTTTGCCCTGCACGAGACATTGCTGAAGGCTTGCGGAGTCTGAGGACGGTGCCATCCGGCGGATGATGTTATAATAATTTGCGTGCAATGCACTGTATAAAACATGACGATTCTGTCGATGTTTGTATAATGCGTTGCATTTGTGACAATGGCGCCGTTTTATGTTTTGTCACATTTCACAAAGTCTATTGAAAAATCGGCTTGGTGCATTACATTTAGCTTGTTTTGGTTTTTAATAAAATTTCCGTGCCTTGAGTTGAGGCGCGGCATTGATGTTAATGAAGTACTTATGGAGAGAACGCCGTGAAAAACTGTGCCCCTGAAAAGATCAGAAACTTCGTATTGGCCGGCCACGCTGGCTCTGGAAAGACATCCCTGTCCGATTTGATGCTTTTCAAGGCAGGAATAGTTGGCCGTTGCGGCAGTGTTGACGCCGGCACAAGTGTTTCCGACTTCCGCAAGGAAGAGCAGGAACGCAAGGGAAGCATCTATACAAGCGTACTCCATGCTCCCTGGAAAGATGGTCATTTCTTCTTCCTGGACACTCCCGGCAACTCCGATTTCTGCGGTGAAGCTATCAATGCCATCAATATTTCCGATATGATGATTCTGGTAGTCGATGCGGCACTCGGCATCGGACCCGGCACCATCCGTGCATGGAAAGAAGCTGCAAAGCGCAAGATGCCCTGCATGATTTTCATCAACGGCTGCGACAGGGAACAGGCTGACTATGAAACACTCCTTTCAACCATTCGCCAGAACTACGGCGAAACCAGGTGCATCCCCTGCACGGTCCCCGTGGGCGCAAAGGCACAGCTTTCAGCCGTTGCAAAGGTCCTTGATGATTCAGCCAGCGGCGAAGCCGAAGAATACAAGCAGAACCTGACAGACTCCATCGCAGAAAGTGATGAGGAACTCATGGACAAGTACCTTGAGGCCGGTGAACTTTCAGCTGATGAACTGGTCTCCGGTTTCCGCAAGGCCGTTCTTTCAGGCTCACTCATCCCCATCTTTGCCGGAAGCACAGCTAAGGATATCGGTGTCTCTGAACTGATGGACGCAATATTCGACTTCGGTCCCTCACCTCTGGACGCAGTTCCCCTCAGGCTTGAATCCGGCAGCATCGACCGCACTGGCGCTGATGCAATCGGCTATGTGTTCAAGAGCGTCAATGACAGCTTCATCGGTCAGATGAACTACATCCGCATACTTGCCGGTACCCTCAATGCTGACTCCGAAGTCAACAACCTGACCAAGAACGGTAAGGAACGTATTGGCAACCTGCTCCAGATCCAGGGAAAGGATCAGAGCACTGTTCCTGCAGCAGGACCCGGTGAAATCATCGCCGTTGCAAAATTGAAGAACACAGGTCTTGCTGATGTTCTGGCAGTCAAGGGCTGCGATGCAGTGTTCTCTGCTATCGAATATCCCCAGGCAACAACGATCTTCTCTGTCAGCGCCGCTGCAAAGGGTGAAGAAGACAAGGTTACACAGGGACTTATGCGCCTTTCAGCCGAAGATCCCACCATCCACATGGAGCGCAATCTTGAGACCAAGCAGACCATTCTCAGCGGAATGGGCGATCAGCAGATCAATCTGGTGCTTGCCCGCCTGAAGAACGATTTCAAGGTCGCAGTGAACCTTGACACTCCCAGGATCCCCTATCGCGAAACCATTACTTCAGTCGGTCAGGCACAGTACCGCCACAAGAAGCAGTCCGGCGGTCATGGACAGTTCGCTGAAGTTCACATGAGGCTTGAGCCCATCGTGCCCGCAGAAGGCGAGCCTGATTTCGTATTTGCCAACGAAGTTGTCGGCGGAAACATTCCCAAGAACTACATCCCCGCAGTTGAAAAGGGTGTCAACGAGACCCGTATTGCAGGTCCTCTCTCCGGCTCCCTGGTCATCAACTTCAAGGCTGTTGTCTTTGATGGAAAGTATCACCCCGTGGACTCTTCCGAAATGGCGTTTAAGATCGCTACCCGCCGTGCATTCCGCGATGCAATGGCAGCTGCGAAGCCCATGCTTCTTGAGCCTATCTACAGCCTTAAGATCATGTTCCCCGAAGAATACATGGGCGCTATCAGCGGTGATCTGAACTCACGCCGCGGACGCATTCTCGGCATGGACCGTGAAGATGGTCTCCAAGTTGTCAATGCGGAAGTCCCGCTGGCTGAGATCTACAGCTATCCCACCCAGCTGCGTTCAATGACACAGGGCCGCGGCTCCTTCGAAATGAAGTTTGAGCGCTATGAGACAGTTCCGAAGATGATTGCGGACAAGATCCAGGCCGAAGCAGCTGCCCAGGAGGAAGAGGAGGAATAAGACACCTTCCCCTCAGACCTGCTGGTTCCTTCCGACGGCAAGAGCCGTCGGCCGGAGGCTGCAGGTTTTTTGTGTTTTTTCGGGGGGTGCGGAAGTGTTGTTTTGCCGTAGCTTATGGGCGGTGTCCGTACCCCGGCGCAGGTCAGATCATTCCTATTTGGCATGTGTTCTGAATTGTGCGTCTGATTTAATCGAACAACAACAGGAGTACCTTTACCATGGCTGATTTACTGCAGGCTTTATCATCTTTTTCTGCCAGTGACAGGCGTGCTGCTCTGGAGGAACTTGCCTCCACTACTGCTTTCCCTGCCGAAAACGACTTTGTGAATATGCACTTGCATACCTTCTTTTCCTACAACGGGGAAGGATGGTCACCTTCACGCATAGCCTATGAAATGAAGAAGCTGGGGCTTTTTGCCGCGGCTATCTGCGACTTTGATGTTCTTCAGGGACTTGATGAGTTCATAGCAGCAGCTGATCTGCTCAAGCTGCGTTCTGCCGTCAGTTTTGAATCCAGGGTTTTCTTCAAGGAGTATTCCGATGTTGAGATAAATTCACCCGGTGAACCCGGTGTGTTCTATTTTATGGGATCCGGCTTTGCCAAGGTTCCTGAGGCGGGAACCCATGCGGCTTCCGTGCTTGCAGACATGCTGGAGCGTTCCCATAACCGTAATCGTGCCGTCATAGACCGCATCAATGCCAAGTTGGATGACTTCAGCCTGGATTACGACAATGATGTTCTTCCTCTTACTCCCGACAAGAATGCTACTGAGCGTCATATAATCGCGGCCTACAATGCCAAGGCGGAGCAGGTATACGGCGGCACCGAGGCGGCGGCCCGCAAGTGGGCGGCCATATTTGGAACGGATGCCGGGGAAACTGTTGCAACTGCTCAGAACTACAACAAGTTCAATGAGTTCCTTCGCGGCAAGCTGATTAAGAAGGGCGGAATAGGCTATGCCCAGCCCACATCGGAAACATTCCCCGAACTGGACAAGGTGATAGAGTTCATATTGGAATGCGGCGGACTGCCTGTTTCTGCATGGCTGGATGGTTCATCTGCCGGTGAAGCGGATCCCAGGGAGCAGCTTGCATGCCTGGCTGCCAAGGGAGTGGCCGCAGTAAATATCATACCGGACCGCAACTGGAATTTCAAGGATCCGGAAGTTAAGGCAAAGAGGATGGCCGCACTGGTTGAATATGTGCTGGCAGCCGAAGAGCTTGATATGCCCATATTTGTTGGAACAGAGGCCAACAAGCCAGGACAGAGGCTGGTTGACGGCTTTGACGGCATTGAACTTTCACCATATGTGCATACATTCAAGCAGGGAGCGGCTGTTATGGTCGGCCATACCCGTATGCTGCGTTTTGCCGGAAGACCTCTTAATGCTTCAGTGAATGATGAATTGTTCCGTTCACGCAAGGAGCGCAACAATTACTATGCCAAGGTCGGTATGCTGCCTTGTCCCGAACTGGCTAAGATCGACCAGCTCCTTGCAATGGGGCAGTCCAATGCAGAAGCAGCCATTGCGGATGCAGTGAAAAAAGGCACCTGGAACTAATTGATGGCGGGCTCCCGCCGAAGGAGAAAAATATGCTGCCGGAAATACAACGTGAACAGATAGAGCGTGAGTATGACGCCGCGAAGGCACTGTATGCAAAAATAGGCGTTGATACGGATGCTGCCATTTCAAAGCTTGCAGGCACTCCGGTTTCATTGCATTGCTGGCAGGGAGACGATGTCCGCGGTTTTGAAGTGCATGAAGGCGAAGTTTCCGGCGGCGGAATAATGGCAATAGGAAATTATCCCGGGCCTGCCGTAAATGCGGACATGCTCAGGAAGGATGCGGAAAAGG
>JAZURH010000106.1:0-2721 GCA_045606125.1 Lentisphaeria bacterium
GATGAACTGGCAGACCGTAATACGGAACCTGACGCAGAAATCGCCATTTTCGTGGATCCTGATTCCATTTTATATCTGAACGACCGCAATCTCAACATCAGACATCACGAAGTATTCCTGACTCTTCAAACACGATGCTGCCGCATTGGAGCACCCTGTGCAATGTATGATATTACAGACATACCGCACCTGCGCAAAAAACCTAAAATGGCAATTTTCCCCTTCTGGGTGGAAACAAGCGCAGAAAAGCTTGAAATGGTAGCAAATGCACTTCCTGAAGTTCACAAGCTTTGGTACGGTCCATCAGGGCTGACTGATGGAAAAGAATGGAAAAAACAGCAATTAGAGGGAGTATATCTCCCTGATTTTCTTGATGTTGCTGTAAAGGACCTTCGGGACGAAGCATCGGCGGCCGGTGTTCACATGTACAGTGACATAGACCTGCCGCTATGGGCGACTGATCGTTTTCTTTCCTGCCACTCAGCATATTCAGGTCCACGGGATTTTCATCTGAAACATCCTGTAAAACGCATAATTGAAAGATTTTCAGGTAAAGAAATAGCAGTAGACACAGACACATTCACATACAACTTTGATGGACCTGAAACTGTTCTTTTTATATGGGAATAATTATTTTCAGCAGATTTTCAGATGCAGTCCCGGATGATCTGTTTACAGTCAGACTAATGACTTCCTTGAAATCACATTGATATTAAAAAACTGAAAAAGAAGCGTATCAATATAACAAAAAAGCTGCTGCATCACCAATAATGGTATTGCAGCAGCTTTTAAAGTTTATCAGAAACAACAGTTATTTTTTTGCTTTTGCAGGCTTTGCATTAAGCACAGGTTCCTGAAGTTCTTCATCGGAGAAAGTCTGGAAGAAAATATCACGAAGCATCCCGAGCAGCGCACTGCGTGCCTCGAGGTTTATCATCACATCGTCAAACTTATCTGATATGCTGCTCCAGTAATCCTGGATAGTACCATTCAAAAGTTCACGCTCCGTGCTCCTTGCAATAGCTGTAACAAGCTCACGCTCTGCAGCATTGAGCTTTTCCCAGAATTCCGGAAGCGTACCCTCTATCGTAAGGCTTCTGTCTGAATCGTAATCCAATTTCTTGATAAGACTGTTAATATTGCGTTTGATGGTGGGAGACGGCTTCATGGATGCCGCCACCTTGGGCCAATCTATGCGGTCAAGTATGGCATCTATGGCACAATGGGTTCCGCTGAGCTTTGCCTCAAAGGCATTTTTTGCTTCTGTAGCTGACTTTGCCTGCTTTACAGCTTCATCAGCCCTTTCCTGCAGCCCACGGTTCATAGCGCACTGTTCTTCATGGCGTCCCTTCCAGAGAGCAACTTCGGCATTAAGCCTTTCCACATCGCTCTGAGCCCTCTGAACAAGGCGGCCCATCTCTTCACGAATGGCATTTTCACGCAATTCAACCTCAGCATCGGCATTGGATGCATTCTGGTTTGCACGCTTCATTTCTGCGACAGCCGTATCGGCGCGCTTCTGAAGCTGCTCAATATCATTCTTTGCCTGGCGATTAAGCCTGCGAAGCTCCTGTATCTCATTCTGATCAGCCTGCTGCCTGGCACGAAGTTTTTCAGCCTCGGATGTAAGCTGGGCAACCTTTTTTGCAAGTTCAGCCTTCTCGGCTTCGGCGTTCTTGACGCGTTCCATAAGATTGGCATCGCCCTTCTTGTCATCAAGAATCTTGGCAGCCTGTTCAGCCGTAAACTTCAGCGGGCTGAAGCAAAGAAGAATGCGCCATGCGGCGAAATCATCCACTTTATAGAACTCGTCAAACTTACTGTCCTGAAGGACATACTCATCTTCGCCAAGTCCCTTTTCCTCCCGGTAGGCCTTGTACTCGTCTGAATGGAAATAATCCTCAAGTTCCTGATGCAGTGCAGTATGAACAGGGTACCATGATGCAAAAACACCATTGCACACTGCCTCGCTGAATTCACCCTTTTCAGCATCGCGTATAATAAACTTCTCAAGGCGCGCACGCTGCTTGGGTTCAAGACGGAACCCACCGCAAGTGCACTGCTTAACCAAAACTGCATTGGAAAGAATACAGGCCTTGAGACTTTCCCACGGAAGTTCAGCCAGCATGCCTGTAAACACGTCTTTCAAATCGACGCCATTGATTTTTTCATTATCGCCCAACATCAAGGCTGTACTCCTCTTTAAGCATTTCACGGGCCTTATTCAAAAACGCGGAGGCCATCTGCCGCCTCAAGGACATTTCAAGCTTTCCCAGTGCCATTGACAGTGGAAACGCTACGTCTTCCCTGCCCTCCTCCTCTGCCTGAACCAAGGCAGTACGGCAGAACAGGACTGCTTCACGCCAGCGATTTTCCTGGCACAGCAACGCAATATGGCTCAATGCATCCTCAGACGGATCCTGTAAAGGAACTTCTTCCTCCTGAGCTACAGATACGGGCGCATTAACCCGTGATTTTGCGGCACGTTCAAGGCGGCGCTTGGTCTTCTTATCGAGTACCAGCTCGTCGTCTTCTTCATATTCGTAATTTCTGTTCTTCTTGGCCATAATCAGGTGCATCAATGGATGCAATAACTGACTGATAATACTGCACAGTTTAGAAAAAGAACGGCATCACAGCTAAATAGCGGATGCCGTACCATAAAGATCAAAACTGGAGGCGCGGACCGGAATTGAACCGGTGTAGGAGATTTTGCAGACC
>JAZURH010000107.1:0-8895 GCA_045606125.1 Lentisphaeria bacterium
CTGACTGCGAGAAACGGTGTCACTGTGCTGGTCGGCCGCAGCGGGGCATTAGAAGCCTGCGGCGGATTTGTGCTTACAGATGGAAGCATTTCCGTAGTCATTGTTAATTCAGGTTTTGAAGGAAGGCTTGATTTTGAGGAACCAGTGCATGCCCGCAGTGGTCCGGGGCATGACAGCGTATATTTCTATGAGCGTCGCTACAGAAAGGAGATATCACCTGAATTGTGGAAGATGGCGGTCCGCAAGATTCTTGAAACAGCCGCCGATGTGCCTTTCATAGATCAGTCCTCGTTGCCCTGTTCCATTCTTTTCCGCAAGTTCAGTGAAAAAGAGTATGAAATTGCCGTTGACGCCAGAGCGGAATGGGGGCGTGCCTCGGCAGTTGTCGCCATGCCCGGCAATATAGCTTTAACAAAAGTATTGAGTCCTTTCCCCCCCAGAGTGATGTGGTGTGAAGGCAATAAGTTCAAGGTTCCCGTGCCTCCTCGAGGCGTGACGGTTGTAAAAGTGATTTTGGAGTGATTCTCATGATAGAAAAGATGTTTTCACTAAAAGGGCATACGGCTCTTGTGACTGGTTCTTCAAGAGGCATAGGCCGTGCCTGCGCCATGGCATTGGGCGCAGCCGGGGCACAGGTAATATTTCATGCAAGTGCTGAATCACCCAGACTGGATGGGGCTGTCGCGGAGGCCCGGGCGGCAGGGATCAAATGCTGCGCTGTGACTGGCAACCTGGAGAAGGTGGATGATATACCAGCCATGCTCAAGTCTATTCCCGGAGCTTTTGGAACGCCGGATGTTCTTGTTCTTAATGCTTCTGTGCAGGATTATATGCACATTGAAGAGTTTTCCCTGGATGAATTCGACAGGGAGATGAAGGTCAATGTGGCATCCGGATATCAGCTTGTAAAGGAATTGCTGCCAGTCATGGAAAGCAAAAAGTGGGGGCGGATAATTGCAATCGGCTCTGTAAACCAATGGAAGCAGGCGCCGCGATTGACAGTATATTCAGCTACAAAGTGTGCCCAACTTGCCATGATACTCAGTCTGGCAAGAAGTCATGCAGGAAGCGGAGTTACATTTAACAATGTGGCGCCCGGTGTGGTTGCGACAGACCGCAATGCTGCCGCTCTCAGCAATAGGGAAACAGTAGAAAGGCTTATGGATGCCATTCCGGCAAGGCGCTTTGGCGAGCCTGAAGACATAGCGGGTACTGTTTTGCTTCTTGCCTCAGATGCCGGAGCATACATAAATGGTGCGGATATACCTGTTACCGGTGGCATGCATCTTTGAAAATGACGCATTGGCATGAAAAGTAAAAAAATCGAAAAAAATGAAAAAGGTTTTTCGAAAATGATACTTTACTATGCAAAAATAGGTAATGTTACCAGCTTTTTTGCTTTTATGGCAAATATGGTGTATCTTTAGTGCGTTAATGAACTAAAGTCTTCGTTTTTAGTGTCAACTTGTGATAAAGAATCTGGTATGAAAAAGCGATATGTGTTTTGGCTTTTATGCCTGCTGTCCGTTTTGATGACGGGGTATGCCGCGGAAAAAAAGGCTCCTGAAAAAACTGTAATCAAGATCAAAGGATTCTATAATCCCAATGAAGCGGGAGATGTGTCTACATTGAACAATCTCATGAATCTGATGAAGGACGATCCCTCCATCGAGATACAGGCTTGGGGCGGCTTGTCACTTCCCAGTGGTGGTAGTTCCACGCTTCTGATGTCACTGGCAGGAAAGACAAGTCCGGATATCGGAAATACGCTTTTCCATACAATTCGCAATGATATGAAGCAGAATTTCCTCTATCCGCTTAACGAGTGGATAGGAGATGACCTGAACGGGGATGGACAGGTTACAGGCGATGAAATCAAGTGGAAGGACTGGAACAAGTATAAGCCCCTGTGGCGCATGATCGCCACGGAAAAAGGAAAAATCTATGGTATTCCGGTCCCCAGAACCAATATGCAGGGAATGGTGTTTCGTACTGACCTGGTGAAGGAAGCCGGACTGGATCCCAATAAGCCGCCCCGCACCTGGGATGAATTCTACGAATGGTGTAAGGCTCTTACAAAGCCCAACAAGGAAATCAAGGGTGCCGCCACCAATTATGGCCAGAGGGCTCTGTGTCTTCCTACTGCGGGATATATGTTCCTGCCATGGATCTATGCGGCAGGCGGCGAGCCTTTCGTGCAGCTGCGCAAAAGCCCCAAGACTGGCAAGGTCTATGAGTTCTCAATAGCCGAAGAAAAGTTTATTACACCTGAAGGCGAAGATCTTTCCTTATGCAAGTCCGACTGGAGAGCAAATTGGGATTCTGAAGAGGGCAGGGCAGCACTTTCATTCTGGTATAAGCTGCGCTGGGGCGAATTCGAAAGTGAAGGCGAAACCCTAAAGGGTGTTGTCCTACCTGCGGCTGTGACCAGGCAGCATCATTTTTATGACTATCTTGGAACCGGTGAAGTTGCCATGATGGCAGCCAGTATTGACGATTTGACTCAGGTTGCCAGAAGTTCACAGCTTGACGTATCCCTGTTGAGCTGGTTCCCCTATCCAGCAGGTCCCGGCCCAAAGGGACGCAGATGCGTTCAAATTTTCCAGCATTACGGTTCCATGTATGCCAATGTAATGGATCGTCCCAAAGAAGAAAGGGACAAGATCTGGAAGGCACTTGTCAAGTGTATAGACGATTCCAACTCCAGACTTACAGTTGAGGAGAATGTTCTCCAGGGAATGGCCAGTTTCATTTCTCCTGAAATGTTGAAGAGGCACGGTTTTGAAGAGTATATAAGGGATGTGCCTGAGATTATTCAGCAGCATTTCAGAGATATTGAAAGCGGGGACATCATTGCGCGCACAGAGCCTTATGTGGGGCACTGGCTTACGATCAACGATGAAATGATACGTCGTGTAATAGGCATAATGCTGGGTTCCAACGGCGAGGATTTTGACTATCTGAAAGCTTATGCTGATCTGCAGGTTGCCGCAAACTCCGGGCTTATGTTTGAAATGCCGGAGGAATTCCTCAAGGCACGCCGCCCATACGCCCTTGCCATCATGATATTGGTGGTCGTGCTGTTTGTATTTGTACTTTACAAAATCATTTTCTCATATGATGTGAAAAAGGTGGGTTCCCGCTCTGTGTATTCCGGCTGGCTTCCCGTTATTCTTCTCGTACCTGCGCTTGCCATAATCACCTGCTGGAAATATTATCCTCTGCTCAGAGGCATGGTTATGGCCATTCAGGACTACAGAGTTGTTGGTGACTCCGAGTTTGTGGGACTGGACAATTTCATAAACCTTGTGTACAACAGGGATTTCTGGGTAAGTATCTGGCGCACATGTTACTATGTTATCCTCAATATGATAATGGTGTTCCTTGCCCCCATTTTCCTGGCTGTTCTTCTTACAGAGGTTCCCAAGGGCAAGATTTTCTTCAGAACGCTGTTTTTCCTGCCCCAGATGACAAGCACGGTTGTTGTTGCCCTTTTGTGGAGAATGCTTTATAACCCCGGCCCCACCGGCTTCCTGAATCAGATAATTGAGTTTATAAACAAGCTTCCTCTTGTGGAAATTGCACCTCAGACCTGGCTCCAGGATCCCAAGCTTGCCATGATATGCTGTATCATACCCACCGTGTGGGCGGGCATGGGAATGTCCAGCCTCATATATCTGGCAGCATTGCAGTCCCTGCCCAAGGAACTGTATGAAGCAGCGGATGTAGACGGTGCCACCTGGTGGCAGAAGTTCATCAAGATAACCATACCTTATCTTCTGCCCCTTATCATCATCAATTTTGTCGGTTCCTTCATCGGCACCTTCCAGGGCATGGGAAGCATATTCCTGCTAACATTCGGTGGTCCCGGCGATGCGACCATGGTTATAGGAATGAAAATCTGGCAGGAAGCCTATGTGTATCTGCACTTCAGTATGGCCACATGTATGGCGTGGATAATGGGCGCAGGTTTGATAGGTCTCACCTATCTGCAGATACAGTTCCTCAAGAAGGTTGAATACAAGAAAGCATCTGAATAAACAGGGGTAGTTATGCCTTTAATAGCTGAAGTTGGAAGAAAATCCTTGTCGAGCCGCCTGTTGCTCGGCGCAATATACCTGATACTGTGCATCATGGGTGCGTGCATGGTTATCCCGTTTATGATCACCCTGAGCAGCAGTTTCAGTACGGCTGCCGAATACTGGCGTTTTGATGTGGTGCCCCGCTTCCTGTTTTCCAGGGAAGCCAGGTATCTCCGTGGACTTAACCAGTATTTCTACCGTTATGCAGGTGCGTTGAACCAGATGAAGGTGGTATTGGCGGATACTCCGAACTATTGGAACTCATGGATTATCATGGGAAAGGACAATGAAGGCGTGGATGAGTTTGCCAATATCTATCTTGAAGCTGCAAAGAAAAATCCTGAAGGCACCGCCAGAATGGCAGCGGATTACGCTGAATTTGCGGCCTCCTATGATTTGAGCGATACTGTGGCATTTGCGGACAATGTGCTTGCCATAGATTTTCTTATGGAACATTATTCCAAAAAGTATCTGGAAGAAAATCCGGACAAGCCCCTCAGCGGGCGTGAACTCAGGGATGCGGCTCTTGTGTGCCTGAACGATGAATGGGGAACTCCCTATGAGAGCTTTTTCGGTGTCAACTTCACCAGTGTGGAGCGCATGCCCTTGGGCTTCCAGACTTATTTCCCGCCAAAGGGAAACATGCGCTACGAGTCCTACATGCTGTTCCTCCGCAGCATTCAGAAACTGCGTCCGGAGTGCGGTCTTGCCATACCTTACAGCATGAGAAGCTCATGGTATACTTTCCTTACCAGCGAGAAGCTTAGGCTGGAAACCGGCGTGGACTTTGATGTGCAGCGCTATAATGCCATTTGCGGCACCAAGTATGATAAATTGGAGAGGACTCCTTTCCCGATACCCGCTTCCTTCCCGGAAGAGATTCAGAAGCTGTGGAGGCGCTTCAAGAGGGAGTCATTCCCACTCCGTCTTTGTACTATCAATGTGACGCCCCAGCTTGAGGACGGTTTCCGCAAGATGATACAGGCAGACCTGCGCAGCATCTCGGCCGTAAACAAGCTTCTCGGCACAAATTACAGTTCCTTTGAGGACATAAAGCTTACATCCGAGCCTCCCAGACTTTACAAGGATACAAAGTTCCAGCGGTTGTGGGTAAATTATGTCAAGGGAATACCTGTTGAATCCCGTAACTTCACCAGCTCGGAAATCAAGTATCAGGAGTTTGTCATTGAAAAGTACGGCACTCTTGAGAATGTGAACAAGGCTTATGGAAAGGATTACAAGTATGTGGAGGAGATCTTCCCCCACTTTGCCGAAGCCTACACTCAGGGATTCCTGAACAATCAGTTCTACTATACAATGTACCCTGCGTTCAAGAACTTCTATATGGTTATGCGCTATCTGCTCTTCAACGGCAATGCTGTGCTTGTTACGCTTGGACTTATTCTTCTGACCTTGTGCTTCACGCTGACCATCAATCCTCTTGCCGCATATGCTCTCAGCCGTTTCAATATCAAGGGCCATGACAAGATAATTCTTTTCATGCTTGCCACCATGGCTTTCCCCACCATGGTTTCCGCAATTCCCTCTTATCTTCTCATGCGTGATCTGGGCTTGCTAAATACCATGTGGGCTCTGGTTCTTCCCAGCGCGGCCAACGGTATGAGCATATTTATTCTTAAGGGATTCTTTGACAGTCTTCCGCAGGAACTGTTTGAGGCCGCCACTATTGACGGTGCCTCAGAATTCCAGATATTCAGAATCGTTGCCATGCCTCTGGTTAAGCCGATTCTTGCCATCAACTGTCTGACTGCCTTTATGCATGCATATAACGGCTGGGAATGGGCTTTGATCATCTGCCAGAAGAAGAGCATGTGGACTATTGCGGTCTGGTTATATCAGGCTTCAATCTGGTGGAATGGCATGCCGTGGATCGTGGCTGCCGGCTTCATTATTGCGTCAATACCCACTTTGATAGTGTTCATCTCCTGCCAGAAGATAATACTGCGCGGAATAGTAATACCAACCATGAAATAACCGCTGCTGGAAACTGCGGTAAACATCCGGGAAAAAAATATGGCAAAAGTTACTCTTACAAATGTGACGAAGCGCTACGACAAAAAGAGCGCACCGGCCGTCAAGGGCATAGATTTAGAGATCCGTGACAAGGAGTTCATGGTTCTGGTTGGACCTTCAGGGTGCGGTAAATCCACTACTCTCAGAATGATCGCCGGTCTTGAAGAGATCAGTGACGGAAGAATCGCCATCGGCGAGCGCATAGTCAATGATATTCCTCCGAAGGACAGAGACATCGCCATGGTGTTTCAGAACTATGCTCTCTATCCTCATATGAGTGTCAGGGACAATCTGGCTTTTGGTCTGAAACTGCGTGGCATGCCCAAGGCTGAGATCCAGCAGCGTGTCGACGAAGCGGCGGAGATACTTGGTATTGCAAGTTATATGGACAGGCGTCCAAAGGCGCTTTCAGGCGGTCAGAGGCAGCGTGTCGCAGTCGGCCGTGCAATTGTCAGAAAGCCGGCTGTGTTCCTTTTCGATGAGCCCCTTTCGAACCTTGACGCCAAGATGCGTGTCCAGATGCGTGCTGAAATATCCAAGCTTCACAGGCGTCTTGATACCACCATGATCTATGTCACACACGACCAGATCGAGGCTATGACCATGGGAGACCGTATCTGCGTTATGAAGGATGGTATAATCCAGCAGGTTGATACACCGCTTAACATTTACGATAATCCTGCCAATGTCTTTGTTGCCGGTTTTATCGGAACACCACCCACCAATTTCTTCGAAGGTACGATTGAGCGCGAGGGCTCAGCGATTTTCTTCAAGCATAAGGTTATGAATATTCGTCTTCCGAAAGATTGGAAACTTGACAACTACGTCGGCAAGACCGTTATATTCGGTCTCAGGCCTGAGCACATCGGTTCAGAGATCGCTGAGCTGGATAAGAGCGCTCAGAAGATCAAGGCACCGATCGAAGTCATAGAGCCTATGGGAGCCGAAACATACATTTATCTTGAGACCGGTGGTTCATCTCTCTGTGTAGCAAAGGTGGATCCGCATCGTGAGCTTAAGCTTGGCGAGACAATAGAACTGGCCATAACACTGTCCAAGGCTCATATCTTTGACAAGGAGACGGAGGCCAGGATAATCTGATATAGTGTCTCTGCATAAGATGGACGCCTTCATTTGGCGTGCTTTCAGAAAACGGCGTGATTTCGGTTACGCCGTTTTTTTAGGTACAGTTCAATCATAGGGATAGGTAGTAAGAATAATCCTCTTTATGAATGGGATTTCGTAATCCAGCGTGAAAATTTTCTTTGTGGAGGTTAAGTCTGAATCCAAAACAGCCGGGTTATCACATTGGGTATTGCTGATTTTAGTCTGGCCGCTTCCGTCCTGCAGATGCTGTAAAACAGATAAGTTTTTAGTTTAGCCGTTTTACAAACATCCGCATATTTGTGAAGAGTACTTTTTTGCGCGTCTGAAATCAGACATCATTCATTGAGCGGGCGATTATGTCGTCCTGTATGGATTCATCCAGGTTAATGAATGTAGCAGAAAATCCTGATACCCTGACTCTGATGCTTTTGTATTTGTCAGGTTCCTTGCGCGCTGCGATCAAATCCCCGGTTGATACATGGTTCAGTTGTATGTGGAGCCCACCTTCTTTAAAATAAGTTTCTATCATCAGGACCAGTTTTTCAAAGCTTTCCTCATTTTTAATTGTTTTCTCGTCTATTGACAGATTAAGAATAGAGTTGCCGCACATTATTCCGGTGGGATCCATGTGAGCCACTGAAAGAAGGAGTGAAGTAGGTCCGTTTTTGTCTTTCCCTGCTGACTGGCCTGAACCGAAAAGCAGGGCGCTGCCTGCTATTCTACCATCAGGAGTTGCCTGCGTCAATGCCCCGAACCACTGGAAATGGGGATGGTATCCGGTCAGGTTGCCGTATGTCAGATAATTTCCGAACAGATCGGTCCTGCCTTCGGCAAAGGCATATACTGAGCTGTAGAAGCGTTGTGCCATTGCGTTGGAAAAATCGTCATTGTTGCCGAAGAACTTGCCTTTGTTCAGTATCATGGCCCGCAGTTGTTCATGTCCTTTCCAGTCGTTGTCAAGGGCAGAAAGCAGGGTTTCAAGTGTGCATAGTTTTTCGTCAAATACAAACTGTTTTATAATGCAGAGTGAATCTATAAGGTTTGTCGCTCCCATGAAATTGGCACAATATCTTGCCAATTTTGCGCCACCGCATGTTACGCTTGCAGCCCGTTCTATGCAGCCTGTCATAAACAGGGATGTCAGCACATTGCAATCTCTTGAACGGAGCATGTTGAAGCGGTTTGAGTAGTTTAATATAGTTTCCAGGTCACTGTGCAGTTCCTGTTCATATATGTCATAGAAAGAGTCAAAATCAGTGCAGTTCAGTATTTCAGTTCGCCGCTCATTCATTGTTTTGATAAGCGAGCGTACAATATTAACGGTGTTTCCTCCCAGGGATATTCCGCCTTGAAGGGATGGTTCATTGCATCCCACCATGATATAGTCGTATGCCACTTCCCATGGCATTTTATTGATGTTGATCATGGCGTTTATACGCGGTTCGTCATTGACAAGAGCTATGCGCTTATTCTTGTCTTTTCTTTCGCAGTCAAGCACTTTGTACAGTACGCTTCGGGGTGTCAGTTTATTCCATCTCAGTGAAATCTGCGGGCGTATGAGATCAACTTCCATCAGGGATTCAAGTATCAGTTCAGATAGTTCGTTCCATGCGCAGCGACGGTCAAGTGTGTAGCCGCCGATCACAAAGTGTGATTCTGCTCCTTTGTCTCA
>JAZURH010000108.1:0-8113 GCA_045606125.1 Lentisphaeria bacterium
TAGTCATTGGTCAGTTTCCCTTTGGCAAGAAGCGGCTGTTCGACTCGCTCCGGTGAACCGTGATAAAGCGTTATTTTATTCATCTTATACTCCCATAGAGTTATATCTTCGCTGTAATATACTCCTTTGGGAGTAGTTATCAAGTGCTGCTTTGAAAAAAGATTGATTTTTGCAAGGACTTGTCGGAGTTATGAAATAGAGGAATATGCCACACCAACCAAGGCTAAAAATCGTTTGGGTGAGTGATTTTGATTTTCGCAATGATTATCAACGAATTATGACTTCTTTTCGACAGAAGGAGTACTCCTTTCTGTCCCCCATCAAACAGAGAATTAGAGAGAAAAATCAGAGTTTTTTACGATTTTTGAAGGACACGGAGAATTGGGCAAAGTTGTAAATCCCTCTGACGCAGGGGGATTTACGGCACAAAAAAAGCCAGTCGGTTGACTGGCTGAATAGCTATTGGTAGCGGGGAGTGGAATTGAACCAACGGCCTTCAGGTTATGAGCCTATCGGCATTGAAGTCATGGTCTGCCAGAGAGACTGGGGAGTATGTCCGCAGTACGGATTGGAGTCCAGATAACATTTGCACAGTTCCTGTATCTCCCTGGTGGAAAGACGCAGGGCGACAAATATATGCACCAAGTCCTTGGGTATTATATCTATAAGATTTTCATTTTTTCGGAAACGGCATGTTTCTGCATCTACCCAGTACAGCAGTGGATTTTTTTCATAGCATTTTTTCGGAAAAAGTATTTTTCTGGGATGAAAATCATCATTTGAAAAGCCTGCAAGGTGAATAAGGGCAAGGTACTTCATAAGATTCCTGCCGAATCCCATGCGGAGCACTTCATTTTCGTGCAGGGCGCCTTCCGGCATCAGTGCGGAACCGTTTCTTGAATGTCTGATATAGCGGGTTATGATGAATGAGGAGCGAAGGACGCCGAATTCACGGTTTTCACCGCATGCAAGTACATCTGGGACAGCTATGTCCATGGCTCCGAATGCGGATATGTTCAGCACTTCATTCAGGGAGGGAGATATGCCAAGGCGCTTTTTCATGGGCAGGCTGTAGCCGTCTGTTTTTTTGTACACGATCTGTATGCTGCCGAATGCCTCCGGAAGCTGCAGCCTCCATACATCTTTCCCCGGGGTATCGCTGATGTATTCCCCTCTTCTGAGCATGCCAGGATGTGACGAAAGCCATTCCATGGCATCGGTAAATGATGGTGCAGCCCATGTCCAGCTTGTCAGCCAGGAGGGCGAAAGGGCGCTTTTTGCGTCTTCTCTGGCCTTTGCCGCCGCCTCTTTCATTTCGCTTATGTATTTGTATGTTTTTCCCGGCATTTTAGATTTTATGGTAAAATAAAGCCGCGCAACATTTTGCGCGGCCCTGGGGCATTGCCCCTAAAGATTCAGCTTGAAAACTGCAGTCTTATTACTTCTTCTTGCAGCACTTCTTTGCGCACTTCTTTGCTTCGCCTGCGACAGGTGCATCGCAATCCTTAAAGTCAGCTTCTTTGACAAAGCGTGTCAGGGAACGGCCATCAGCTGTCTTGGCCTTGAAAGCATAGCGGCCATTGGGGTACTGTACCTTTTCGGTGACTTCTGCAGTGACACTAGCTTTGGCCTTGACATCGTAGAATTCTGCTTTCATTGTTTTTTCCTCTTTTGGTTTTGTTGTCCCGGATGCATTTGCAACCGAATTATTCTCTGAAAATACAAAATTATTTTGATTTCTGACTATATAATACATAATTTTTTTTTGATGGCAAGTGGTAAATGAAAAAAAAAACAATTTTTTGTAAAAAAATGAGTTTTTTATTGCAATCCAGTAAAAGCAGAAGTGCAGTCAGATGGCACTGAAAGTTGTATTACTTATATGATTTCATAAAAATATACAGAGATAATATCAAAAACAGAGCAAATGTTGCGCTATTTTTGAAATTATTTCTACATAGAAAGTAATAGTATGATTCATGTTTTTATGCAGTGTTTTTCATGGAATAATAGTGGATTGTATTTGCTATGAAAGTGGATGATTTGCAGTTTTCATAATTCATGGTATCTTCCCTGCAGTGAGTTTAATATTGAAGATTTTGACGGGGCATATTTTTTGATGGATGCAATGAGGGTTATTGTCACGGGCGGGGCGGGATTCATAGGTTCCGCACTTGTCAGGACGCTTATAAATGATACAGATGCCCGGATAACGGTGGTTGATAAACTGACTTATGCCGGGACGCTGGAATCATTGAATGGAGTGCTGGATCATCCCCGTCTGCAGTTTGTACAGGGAGATATACGGGACAGGGGTCTGCTGTCAGAATTGTTCCGCGTATTCAGGCCGGACCGGGTGATGCATCTTGCGGCGGAAAGCCATGTTGACAGGTCCATAGATTCGCCCCTGCTTTTTGCAGAAAACAATGTAGTCGGGACTGTTGCGCTGCTTCAGGCAGCATGTGAATACTGGCATGGTCTGCCTGAACAGGAAAGGGGGGGCTTTCGTTTTCTGCATGTATCTACAGACGAGGTGTATGGAAGTGCAGAGGAGGAAAATGTATTCAATGAAGATTCAAACTATGCTCCTCATTCCCCATATTCGGCAAGCAAGGCAGCCGCAGACCATTTTGTACGCGCGTGGCATTGTACATACGGCTTTCCTGTGGTAATTACCAATTGCTCAAACAATTATGGGCCAAGACAATTTCCCGAAAAGCTTATTCCCCTTACAGTAATAAATGCTTTAGAGGGCAGGGTGATATCCGTTTATGGAGACGGTTCCAATGTGCGGGACTGGCTTCATGTGGAGGACCATGTCAGGGCACTTCTGCTTGCAGTAGACAGGGGAAAATCCGGACGCACATATAACATTGGCGGCAGTTCTGAAAAAAGCAACATCCGGGTGGTGGAGACTGTTTGCCGTATTCTGGATGAATTGCGTCCCCGCCCCGATGATAGAAAATATTCTGAATTGATCAGTTTTGTGGATGACAGACCCGGACATGACCGGCGTTATGCCATTGATGCGTCACGCATTTCAAATGAGCTTGGGTGGCGCCCGTCTGTTGATTTTGAATCCGGATTGCGCAGTACGGTTCAATGGTATCTGGACAATGAATGGTGGTGGCGTCCTATCAGAGAGAAGCTTTACGACGGTCACCGGCTGGGAAAACCTTCTGAGCATTAAAGTAAAAAAGGCGGCTGATGCCGCCCCTTCTGCTTTGCAGTCGTGCTTTTATGCCTTCGTGATATAGATTGATGAGGATGAATCCTGCGCGATGCAATATTGTTCAAATGCACTGTATTCCACTTCACTGCTGCCGCAGATCTTTTCCGTGCCTATGTAGACCGTAATGTTTTCGCATCCGCTGACTGCAACGGAATTATCTCCGCTGGTAAATGTGCTGTCTGACCATGTGCCTTCAATTCCGTCTGCGAATATCAGGGTCACGCTTCCATCGGCACTCTGGGTCACCGTGTCCTGTCCCCAGTTTTCACCGAAGCAGAAAACATCGTTTCCGCCCAAGCCGTTCATAATATCGTTTCCCGTGCCGCCTATGATCGTGTCATTGGCGTCAGCTCCCACCAGGGAGTCGTTTCCTCCGTCTCCGAATATTATGTTTTCACCGATGTTGGCCCATATTACATCGTCTCCGTCTCCGCCATGGAATGTGATGCCGTAGCTGAAACATTCGTATTTCTGGCTTGTAAGGTCTATAATGTCATTTCCGCTGCCTGCAAATATTTCATTGATTTCGCTGATCCTGGCTCCCCGCTCGTTATGATCTCCGGAGTGCGAGTACATGTCCTCAAGAAACAGTGCGTCTCCGTTGTAATCGTCGGTCAGAAACAGCATATTGGCGTCAAAGTTGCCGCGGAAAATATCCTGGAATACATTTTTTGCATACAGGTTGACCTTCTCTTCTGTACCTTTACAAACAATGTCTCCCATGATATATCCATTGTGCTGTGCGTCATATCCGTTGCTCCATATTCCCTGGGCTCTTGCCAGGAAAACATCCTTCACATCGTCATTTTCGGCGTTCATTATAAGAGCTGCATTGGTGGCGGGTATTGACAGTGGCACCTGGATAGACGCCCCCTTCGTGCTGCCGTCTTCGCTCTGGAACTGAAGTGTTCCGATCGAGGTGTTACCAATGATGGAGAGATGAGCATAGCCGGCCTCATTTTTCATGGGAATCCAAATTGAGCCGGAGTCTATGGTCAGGATGGCTCCGGATGTGGCGTCTTCCATGTCATTGTCCGTAATCGTATTTCCGGTTGTGCTTTCCAAGCTGGGTGGTTCGTAGTCCGGTGCAATGTTTATAATGGCATGGGTCACATTAAGTGCCTCTATTTCCTCCATTGTGTACCAGCCGTTTCCAATGCAGTAATCTGAGTTTTTATCCTGCTCTTTGAGTATGGCTTCTCCCCAGCCGAAGTTCAGATGGAACTCATCTGTATACATATTGAATCCGTCCAGTATCAGGGCATGCTCCAGTACATTGCTGCTTATAATGACCGGTTTTCCGTCAAGCACATTCGTTTTTATGTCACGCCATGTGGTGTCCGTTACATTCTGTACGTACTGGGAGTTGAAGTTTGCCCTGTCCAGAATGTCAGTTTTCAGGGTGGTTGAGGTTGAGTTGCTCACCGCACTTGAGTTAAGGATGAGCATGCCCGCCAGTCCCAAAGCCGCTATATCATTGTCAGTATCGGAGTTTGGCTGGTCGTATGTCACATCGGACAGTATTTCATTTAATTCGTACAGAGAGATGCCGCATTCTTCCTGCAGATTTGTTCCGGCTGTGACAGTTGTCCATGTCCCGTCCGCATAATATTTGAAAAAGTCATCTTCTTCTATTGACAGTGCCACATCGTATCCCAGCATTGCCCAGTAGTACAGTATCTGTCCGACCGCAGTTGGCACGCATCCGGTTACATAGTTGTTCTTGAGGAACATGTTGTAGCCGTATATCATTTCCCCGTCCCCTTTTTGGGCCCAGCTTGATTTAATAAGATATTCAGCGGGGACATATTCGCCCTGTTCAACATTTATCTTGAGTGAATAGGTGTTGTTTTCATCGCTTTCTTCAACAAGATCGGTATCATCAAGTCTGATGGTGATGATGTGCTCGCCTGCGCTGAGTTTGCCAAGATTGATATTACGATTAGGGGAAAAATATCCGGCGGAAAGATTTTCAACCGGTCTGCGGTACATGCTGACTCCATCAACTTCAATTGACAGTGCAAAATCCACATTGCCAATGCCATTTGAATGGTATGTTACGCATGATACATATATGTCGTCATCCGTTGTCAGTTCTAAAGGGGAACTCCAGCTGTTTACGCCGATTTCCGTGTTTATGGCCTCTTCCTGACTGACTACGGCAGAAGTTGAAATCTGAATATAGTCATAAAAATTATTTGAAGGAGAAGTTCTCAATTTGATGTCCGGAAGTTCTGACATGATGATTCCTGTGTGGAGAATATTTTTGCTATATGGCGGTTAATAAAAAACATGACGAATTTACATTGGTATGCCTTATATTCAAATGCTGGTTTGAAAATAATTGTATAATTAATATATTATGACGCATTTTTTATTGAGTCAATAAGTTTTTTATTCAAGACAAACAGGAGAAGAAAATGAGTCAGCAGCACAGGAAAGTTGTTAAGCGCGCCCGCCGCAAGCAGTATGCAGAACGCCTCCGCATCCGCGCCCGCGAAGCTATGGCCGCAAAAAAGAACTGATAGTTTTTTATGGCTTGAACGGCGCTTCCTATGAGCAGGATGACTTAGGGAGTGCCTTTTGTTTTTCCCTGTCCGTTTGAGAATGCCTGACCGATGCACCGGCCGTTGGAAGCCGGCTGCATAAGCGGAGAGGTCAGGCGTGGTCTGGGCCGCATTTTGCGTTTCCAGATTTCGCCTGACGTCTCCACCCGGTCAGGTTGGGCAGGTCAACTTGAAACACATCAAAGGAAAAGTTCTGAAGATGGCAACAAAAAAGAAAGAGAGTTCTGCCGACAAGGCAGTTAAACCTGCGAAGGAAGTCAAGGCGGCAAAGGCCGTGAAGGAAAACAAGGAAGTCAAGGCAGCACCCGCAGCCGTGAAGGCAGCACCCGCAGCCGCGAAGGCAGAGGCCGCTGCAGCCGTCAAGTATGTCTATGCCTTTGGCATGGGCTCGGCGGACGGCGATGCTTCAATGAAGAACGAACTGGGCGGCAAGGGGGCCAATCTGGCTGAAATGAGCCGTCTCGGTCTTCCAGTTCCTCCCGGATTCACCATAACCACCGAATGCTGCAATGCGTATTTTTCATGCGGCGAAAAGTTTCCTGAAGGGCTGGAGGCTGAAGTCAGGGCCGCTCTCAGGAATGTTGAGACCAAGATGGGTCTTGTTTACGGCGATCCCAAGAATCCTCTGCTTGTCAGCTGCCGTTCAGGCGCACGCCAGTCTATGCCTGGAATGATGGACACTGTCCTCAATATCGGACTTTGCCCTGCGACCATTCCCGGTCTTATAGCCCGCACCAAGAATGAGCGCTTTGTCTGGGACTCATACCGCCGCCTTATCATGATGTATGCTGATGTTGTCATGGAGAAGGCCGAAGGCATTGAGCCTTTCGAAGGCAAGGGAATCCGCAAGATTCTGGAAGAGATGATGGAGCAGTACAAGTACATCAAGAACTGCAAGTCTGACACGGATTTGAATGCAGAGGATCTGCGCAATCTGGCGGATGCTTTCAAGCGCCGTATTGTTGAGATCCTGGGCGTTGATTTCCCCGATGATCCCATGAAGCAGCTGTGGGGCGGCATTGGCGCCGTCTTCAAGAGCTGGGTTGGTAAGAAGGCAGTTTCATACCGCCGCATTGAGGGCATTCCTGAAACATGGGGAACAGCAGTCAATGTGCAGACCATGGTATTCGGCAATATGGGCGATGATTCTGCCACAGGTGTTGCCTTTACCCGCAATCCTGCCACAGGTGAAAACAAATTCTTCGGCGAATGGCTTCTTAATGCCCAGGGCGAGGATGTGGTCGCCGGCATACGCACACCCAATCCGCTGAACAAAGCCACAAAGAGTGATAAGAACCGGGACATCCCCTCCATGGAAGAGCTGATGCCTGAAGTCTATAAGGAACTGGATGAGATCCGCCTTAAGCTGGAGCGCCATTATCATGACATGCAGGACCTTGAGTTCACCATTGAGCAGGGCAAGCTTTATATGCTTCAGTGCCGCGTTGGCAAGCGTGGTGGAAAGGCTGCCGTGAAGATGGCTCTTGACATGCTCAGCGAGAAGCTGATCGACGAGCGTGAGGCCGTTATGCGTGTCTCACCCAACCAGGTTATGGAATTCCTCCTTCCAATTATCGAGCCTAAGGTGGAAGCCCGCAGCAAGGAACTTCTCCGCGGACTGCCTGCCGGCCCCGGCGCCGCATGCGGTGAAATATATTTCACATCCCAGGATGCAATGCAGGCCACCCGTAACGGTAAGAAGGCCCTGCTGGTCCGTGAAGAGACCAACCCGGAAGATGTGGACGGAATGCGCGCGGCAGTTGGTATTCTTACCGCCCGCGGCGGAATGACAAGCCATGCAGCTCTTGTTGCACGCGGCTGGGGCAAGTGCTGCATTGTTGGCGCTGCAGACATGGTAGTCGATGCACCCAACAAGACTCTCAAGATTGGTGACAAGGTCTACCGCGAAGGTACGGTCCTCACCATGAATGGTTCCATCGGAGCCGTTTACGAAGGCGCTCTTCCCCTGGTGGAGCCCACAGAAAACAAGGACTATGCCCAGTTTGTGCGCTTTATGGAACTTGTTGACAAGTACCGCGAAATGGGCGTGCGCTGCAATGCCGATACTCCCAGGGATGCTGGCAAAGCCCGCGCATTTGGTGCAGAAGGCGTTGGCCTTTTCCGCATGGAGCACATGTTCTACGGCGAAGGAAGCGCAACTCCCCTGTTCCTCCTCCGCAAGATGATTCTCTGCACAACTCCTTCAGACCGTACTGCAGTCCTGAAAGAGCTGTTCCCCTTCATGAAGAAGGATATCATGGGCACTATGGAAGCCATGGAAGGACTTCCCGTTACTATCCGTCTGCTGGATCCT
>JAZURH010000109.1:0-4507 GCA_045606125.1 Lentisphaeria bacterium
GGATTGCATCCGAATGGCTCTACGCGCAGAAGCAGCGCATGACCCTGATGTTCGCCCGTGAGAACAACGATTTCGTGGATTCGTCGCCTGAGTTTTCGGAATTGAAGGCTTGGGGAAAGGTGCTCTCGGACACTAAGCTGAACCTGCCGAAGAATGCGCTATTCCTTTCGACTGCCGCGCGGATGTTCGCGGGAGGCGCATGTGAAGCCGTGCTGAACTGGTTTGAACGCACCCTTGTCATCGTGTCGGCGCATACCTATCAGCAGTATCTGGGGGCAACCTTCGCCGCCATGAAGAACAGCGAGCAGGCCGACAGGATTTCAAGGCTCATCGCAAAGGCCGACCTCGGCATCCAGAAGGTCGATGCGGGCGAGGCGGACAAGAGCAATGCGTCCAGAATCGGCACGACGCACATCGTCGGGGACAGAGCCTACCATTTCGACATGTTCCACCACGAATCATCAGGAACGCAGAAGATATTCGCGCTCTCGGCACCGCTGCTGGATGTGCTGAAGAACGGCAAGGTGCTCTTCATAGACGAACTTGACGCAAGCCTGCATCCGCTGCTTGTCAGCCAGCTGATTGAAATGTTCCACAACAACAATCCCGCCAACGCCCAGATGGCCGCAACCACCCATTCGCCATCCATACTCACGGAGACGACGCTCCGCCATGACCAGGTGTGGTTTGTCGGCAAGGATGGCGAAAGCTCGTCAAAACTGGCTTCGCTGGCAGACTTCACTGGCATCCGGGGAAATTTCACGCGCATCACGAAAGACTATCTCCACGGCTGCTTCGGCGGCATACCCTACATCAAGAACCTGAATGTGGAGGGGTGACCAATGTCAAGGAGGAAACCATGGCAGCAGTCTGTGAAGCGGCCGGTCCAGCTGCGCCGGGAGAGTTTCTGCATCTTCACGGAGGGGACAACCGAACAACTCTATTTCGATGGCTTCAATCTGCCAACCCTGCGTGTGACGTGTATCGGACTTGGCGGCGGGAACGCGGAGCATCTGCTGAAAGAGGCGCTTTGCCTCATGCGCCTTCCAAAGTATTCCGGCTATGACCACTATTGCCTGGTCTTTGACTGCGATGACAATTCGCAGGAGGAACTGCTGCGGGTGGCGGGCAAATCGGAGAAAGCCAAAATTCGCTGGTGCTTCTCAAATACGTGCTTCGAACTCTGGTTCCTCCTGCATTTCGTCTATCGCGACTCATCCACGACGGCATCCGAGCTGAAACAGAAGATACTGCCCGCGAGGATACCTGGCTACACGGAGACAACGGAAGGCATCTGTGCATTGCTGAGGGACAAGCAGGATGCAGCCATCAGGAATGCCCGGCGCCTGTTGCCGCCCGAGACACGGTTGGTTTGGAAAAGCCGCCTTCGCGAAGCCAATCCGTCGACCAATGTGGACGAACTCGTTGTTTTGTTGAACCATGAGAGGTGAAGACACTGGTTTCAGATGTCTTTCCCGGATTCGCATGGTATATTAAGGGCATCGGCCAGTTCGCAGGGCTGCCCATGTCGGGAAGTCCGCTGTCCGATGGTCAGAATTTGTACTCAAAAACTTCCCCGTTTTTTCCCCGCCTGGGGTGAATTTTCCCAAAATCTTCCTACAAGGACGTCTTTGGTTGTAACCGCACCGAACGATACCAGGCCATCACAGTTTATGCAGATGAACTAAACGAGGCTGCCGTTATCAGAGAACTGTACAAAATATACGGTGGGCATCGTTTTGCTATTAAGATTCGGGATTACAGATTGGAACGATAGATGTAAGAAGTCTAATAATTCGTCAAGTCAATCAACGGGCTATACACCCGTTGATTGACAGTATATTGCTGACTTATTGAGTGATAAGTTCCACGCAATTTCTCTTCTGCTCTACCCGTGGATGGATGTAGAGGTTCATGGTCATGGCGATGGTGGCGTGTCCCAAGATTTCGCTTACTCCGTCAGAACTCCGCCGAGCTTCGCCGAGCTTCGCCGAACTTCGCCGAGTTCGCCAATTCTCCCTTAAGAATCCGACTTGAGTTCGTAAACCCGATTGGGATTCGTCCTCCCCCCAATTGCCGTTAGGATGGCGTTGCCCGGACACAAACAATATTGACTGCAAAGAGGAAGAAGACTACTATAATGAAGCGGATGAGAAAGAGGAGGAAGAACTCTTCCCGAAATGCAGTGCCGAACGGCAGGAAGGAATGAAGTTCGCACAAAGTGTGGCTTCAAATTCCCAAGCTGAGTTTCTTCAGTTTACAATTGATAGTTTGTTGTTATAATTTAATCTAAACCGAACCTTTCATTTTAGGGTGATTGATTCCATGCTTGTTTACGCTTAATTTCAGAGACAACCTTATCAGGGAGACTCTAATCTCTGTTTTTGGAGTTCAAAATGATGAATATGGAACCCTAAAATGAATGGTACAGTCTAAATCAAAACTGCCCACAATTGTCCCACAAAAATGAGCAGCATGAATTGACAGAATTGTGGATATGCTGCAATTGCAGAAGTATATATATGCCATCCGGAGGACGGATTACGCAACTAACGGAACCAAGGTGCGCTGATGAGGAGTAAAACAAAGAATTGGACCAGGCAAAGCACAATGTCGGGCGGGAATCGGCGAGGGGAAGTGGTCATACCGCAAGGAATAGAGCATATTGGCGAGCGGGCCTTTGACGGATGCGATGAATTGTTCAGTGTCATGATTCCCGACAGCGTATTATCTATTGGGGACCGTGCCTTTGCAGGGTGCGCGGGGCTCAGGGCCATTGACATTCCCGGCAGCGTCAAAATGATTGGCCAACATGCCTTTGAAGGATGCACTGGGCTGGCAGGTCTTGTCATTCCAGAAGATGTGATTTCCATTGGAGGATATGCTTTCAAAGACTGTGTTGGGCTTCAAAAGGTTTCCCTTCCTCCAAGTATCACATCAATTGGAGACTGTCCTTTCGTTGGCTGTTGCCAATTGCAGGAGCCTGTTGTCTGCGATGGGCGTCTGCTCTACTGGCCAAGCACGCAAAAAGGTCATGTGAACATACCAGTGGGTGTGACTGCGATATGCAAATGCGCCTTTCATGGCTGCAGGGAACTGGAAGGCCTCAGCATTCCCGAGGGTGTGGCGGACATAGGCTGGGGAGCCTTTTGGGGATGCCGCAGACTTGCAAAGGTGGAAATGCCCGAAAGCCTCACGAGAATCGACAAGTTTGCTTTCTGCCATTGCGAATCCCTGGCGGACATTGCCATTCCCAGAAACGTGGTGGAAATAGGGGCGAAGGCTTTTTTCCAATGCGTATCCCTGGAGGGCATTGATATTCCTGCAGGCGTGACGCGCATTCAGGGAGCAACCTTTGCGAAGTGCAGGAAACTGAAGAGGATATCATTGCCTGAAGGCTTGACGGCCATTGACGATGATGCCTTCGCCGCCTGTACGGAACTGGAATCGCTGACACTTCCTTCAAGCCTTCATCACATAGGCAGGCGGGCATTTGCGAAATGTACGGCACTGGAGGCTCTCTTCAAGCCATAATCGTTGCGGAATTCTGCTGAATCGCAGTTGCAGATTGGCAACTAGTACTTAATTGATTTAATTCGAATACAGGTGCGTTGAAGTGTTGGAGATGTTTTGTTGCGATTTGAGCCGCGCGTGCATTCGCATGCAAGGCGAAAATCGCAGCAAATACAGCCCAAAAGAACAATGCAGATGTGAACGAATTAAATCAACTAAGTACTAGCTCTTAAGACTTGCGATGGCTATGTTGAACTACAAAAATAGCATCGAAATGCGCTTCTAAATGTTTACATAAACCTTGAAAACGTATTCTGCTGCATATTACCAGTTCAATCCGTTTTCTTAGCCTGGTATCACACTTTGGGACTTTTTTTTGCCCAGATGCTGCTATATTTAGTAGCAGAAAGTCGTTTACGACATGGCAGGTTTTCATGGGCAGAAAAAAAACGAGAAGAAAAATGAACCAAAACGCAGAAGAGACCCACCGCACCTTAGGACTGGGTGGACTTCATAAAAAAAGCAGAGCAAGAACTGGTACTACCGCTGCACCATCACGGTAAGGTCATTGACCTGAGCACTGGAACGGATGACATCGATGAGGCTGAGAAGATAGCCAGAGCAAAGTTTCTACCGATGACGCAGACCACTTAGGAGGAGGTGCTGGCTGGACATGTGGCTGCTGCTAGAAAAATGCAGAGTCAATGTGAGAAACTTTTTCTTGACAACGCCTGGGACGTCTATTCAAAGCATCCAGATAGTGCCATGCCAGCGACAGTCTCAGAGCAGGAAGCGTACCAATCCACATTCGTCGAGTTCAGACGGTGTGTTGACGACCCGAAGATTACAGTCGCAGAGATTACACACCAGCATGCGGAGAAGTTCGCAGAGTACTACGCCCATGGATGTCATGCGCTTATCAGGGACGGTGCTGTCCTGGTGGAGACATTCCAGGATGTGATAGACGAATTCACTGGGCTGCCAGGTCTCGCCT
>JAZURH010000110.1:0-19080 GCA_045606125.1 Lentisphaeria bacterium
TCCTGTGTAAATCCGCGAACACGGAGCAGACCATGAAGGCTGCCAGAATTTTCATAGCGGTACACTGTGCCCAGTTCTGCCCAGCGGGCGGGAAGATCCCTGTATGAACGGGGGCGTTCCTTGTAAACCTCAATGTGGAAGGGGCAGTTCATGGGCTTCACATAGTAGGGATCGCCGTCAATATCCATGGAGGAATACATGCCTTCCCTGTAGAAATCCAGATGTCCGCTTGTCTGCCAGAGAATGGAGCGTCCCACATGGGGAGTGTAAAGCAGTTCATAGCCATGATCATAGTGGGCTTCTTTCCAGAAAGACTCTATGGCGTGACGGATGCGAGCGCCGTTGGGGTGCCAGCATACCAGACCGGGGCCTATTTCATCATGAGTACTGAACAATTCCAATTCCGTGCCAATACGGCGATGGTCACGCTTTTTGGCCTCCTCCACTGCGTCCAGATGAGCCTGAAGCTCCTCTTTTGTTGCAAAGGCAGTACCATATATACGCTGAAGCATGGGGTTCTTCTCGTTTCCACGGAAATATGAGCCGGCCAGAGAAAGCAGCTTCACAGCACCGATCTCACCGGTATTTTCAACGTGAGGTCCGCGGCACAGATCCACAAAATCGCCAACCTGATAAAGAGTCACAGTCTCGCCTTCAGGAATATCATCAAGGCGTGACAGCTTAAATGTCTGCCCCTTGGCCTCAAAATGAGCACGGGCTTCTTCCCTGCTGACTTCAGTGCGCGTAAAGGGAAGCTTGCGGCCTATCATCTTCCGCATTTCCTTCTCTATGTCCTTGAGGTCCTCAGGTGTGAGGCGATGTTCCATGTCAAAGTCATAATAGAACCCCTCACCAGTTGAGGGACCAATATCAAACTTGGCATCGGGATACATCTTCTGGACAACCGCTGCCATCACATGAGCGGCACTGTGGCGCAACTTTAATAACTCTTCCTTGTCTGCAGACATTTTTCTGACTCCGTATTATTTCAACTCAAA
Source organism: Lentisphaeria bacterium (assembly GCA_045606125.1). Classification (GTDB taxonomy): domain Bacteria; phylum Verrucomicrobiota; class Lentisphaeria; order Oligosphaerales; family Oligosphaeraceae; genus RGIG3456. Next base: position 999 of record JAZURH010000110.1, read on the forward strand.
AACCATTGTTCAATTATACTGCAATGTTCCCTTAGTGGAGGGCACGTCACTGGCACCCTGCCTCAGTTCCACTGCTTTTCTGAGGGCACGCCCCATTGCCTTGAAAACAGCCTCCATTCCATGATGGCTCTCTTCGCAAGCAAGCAAATCCACATGCATGGTCACACCGGCCACATTTACAAAAGCCTGGGCAAACTCCCTGAACAGGCGGACACTGACACCTCCAACCTCAGGCTGTGGAAAATCGCAGCGCCATCCCAGATACGGACGGCCGGAAAGATCCACGACACAACGGGCCAGTGACTCATCCATGGGAACATGACTGTTCCCGAAACGGGTTATTCCACGCTTATCCCCAAGCGCATCCTTGAAAGCCTGCCCCAAAGCAAGGCCCGTATCTTCCATTGTATGATGGGCATCTACCTCAAGGTCACCCCTGACATTAAAGGAAAGACCGAATCCGCCGTGGCAGCCGAAGGCATTGAGCATATGATCAAAAAAACCCACGCCTGTACCTACTGCAACAGCTCCGCCGTCAAGCCCCAATTCCAGTTTTATATCTGTTTCACGTGTTTTACGCGTTATGGACGCATTGCGCTCCATTTTCATCCCCTTATATCAATATGATTCAACAAACATGCCTATAATGTAAATCATCTTCCGCATTTATCTTCCTCTTTTGGAAAAAAGATTCAGTCATTTCTATCATTATCATTGAATCTGGACTGTTTTGCCTTCTGTTTGGCGTCCCATTTTTTCCTTTCAACGGCTACCTTACTAAGATATTCATTAAATGCCTTGATCACTGCAGGCGGAACAAGTTCAGTTCCATCGCCTATATCCATTACGGCATATCCCCTTCCTTTGAAAAGTTTCTCCAGATGATCTCTCTTAATCTTGTTTCCGATGGCTGCCACAAGCTCACTGCGGCTAAGCCAGTATTCCGGATTCATGGAAAATATGTTCTGCTGCGGCTGGGTCAAGTCCGGAATATAGCCGGCTTCCAGATACATGAACTGAATCCTGCCATCCAGATTATCATCAGATTGCTCATCAGCAAGATATGTATTCCTGCGGGTTATCCTCCGCACTTCCTTCTTTACGAACTGATCATGTTCCCTCTGCCATATACGCGCACGGGACTCAATATCAATATCAAAACGGCTCAAAGAATACGAGCCTATCCTTGCAAGAGTCTCCGTTGTCCTGTCCCGGTGATAGATGCCTGTATACTCCTTTCCCCTGATATCCTTTACCGTAACCCGTTCTCTGTCCTCGAACAGTTTGTATTTTTTATGCAATTCATTTTCCAGGTCTTTCTTTCTCTGTATCTCATCATTGGCAAGCATTTTATTTTCGATCTTTTTGCGCTCAGTCAAGTATATTTCCCTGATGCTCTCTTTAGGCTGTGCCTTTGTAAACACCTCCACGCTCTTAAGATCACCCTGCGGAACATATTTGCCTATATCATCTGAATGATAGCACCTGTCCGTTCCATAAAGCGCCTGCTTGATAAACTGCATAACCCTTGTATTAAGCGTTTTTGCAGGAAATGCCTTATTTGTTGAGTCTATCAGTTGAGCCTGAAGCTGCGCCCTCTGAGCGCGCCAGCCTCTTTTCCCCTGTGGCGTAAGCAAAGCTGGCTTGGCCATCTTGTCAAGAACATCCTGAAAAGACTCTCCGCCTTTGTTGTCTTTGTCCCAGTCACGATCTCTTGCGTACGAAACAGTGCTTCCCAGCAAAAAAACCGTCAAAAGAGCCATAGCGATTTTTTTCATCAGTCCAGCCTCCGTTATATATTAAGGCAATAATGTCAAAAATGTGTTTTTACGGTAATTTAACATGTGACTTTCCCTTTGCAAGAAAAAGTCACAACTGTGCAAATCACCGCAAGCATGCTGTTACATGTTCTCCAGCATAAATTCAAAATCTGCCGCCGCTTCACGGAGTGTTCCGGGATATTGTGTTCCTCCGCCCAAAGTCATGAAGCAATAATCATTTGCAGCCGGGAATCCATTGCAGCGCATGATGGAGACCATCTCCTTGATCTCTCCGTTTCCCCTGGCATATACCGTTTCACTTCCGTCCCAGGTACCGTCCACCACATCAAGCTGGACCATGTTTTTAATAAACCGTCCAGTCTTGTATGACTTCAGGAAAGGCATTTCACCGGCAGAAGCAAAGTTTGCAGAATTGAACACAAAGCCGTCAGCCTTGCCGAACGCTGCATAGGCTTCTGCTGCCGAAACAGCAGTCTGCACTCCATTGAAGAAAAGAAGTTTCACATCTGAAGACATTTCAAACGGCCCGTATGCGGCTGCCGGAAGTATGACAACCTTAATCCCGGCGGCGGCCGCAAGCCCTATTATGGCAGCAGGCGCATCACTTACGAAAGGCACGCGCATTGCACTGACTTCAATCCCTGCAGCTGAAAACTCAGCCACAGCAGCCTTCAGAGAGGCGCTGGTCATATTTGCAGCAGCACGCCCCTGAATGTAGTCAAGTTCAACATACTTTATTCCCGATGCCTTAAGATTCTCAATCATCTCAGGCACATAACGGCCGGCCAGACGGGATGATGCGGCCAGACGGCAGGGAAGCAAGCGTTCCATCTTATCAGCATAGAGGGCAGCCCGTTGCCGTACACAATCCCCGCATTCGGGATTGTCGCACAGCGCAGCCGCCGGATCGGCCTCAAACTCTTCCTGCAGCACCTCAAATATACGATCAGCCCGCATAAGCCTGCACTGAGCGCCGCCCAGACTGAACTGCGTAATGGCATTGGCGTTGCGCAGAAGACATTCCAGACCTATGAAATCCCTGTGGGGTCCGGGATAATACTTCCATGTCTTCTTTATCTTTCTTCCATTGTCATCCTCAACTTCAGCAGTAACATCCTCCATGTAGGACAATTCATTGACAGCCTCCACGAAATGCAGAAATGTATTGCGGTCCTGGTCACAACCCATCAGACAAATATAGGCGCCGTTCTTCGCCATCCATCCAAAAGGCGTTCCCCAGCCGTGCACGGTATCCGCCTTCCAATGATCAGCCACCAGTTCCTTCGCCTTGGGTCCAACGGCACAAACTGTCCCCAGAGGACAGGGACTTATAACCGCACCATCCAATTTCTTCACCAATTCAGTCAGGATGCCAAGCTTGGCAAAAACAGGAAGAACAAGTGTGCCTTTGGGACCGAGAGCCTCCCGTATTGCCTCCAGCACCGCTTCAGGACCGCCTTCCACGCCGCCCAGACTTATGTATGAGCTGTGAAGCATCAGCACAGCCCCTTTCGGAAGTCCTGCATTGCGAAAAGCTTTTACTATGTCTTTCTTTGTCAGCATGATTCTATTCTCCGGCAATCTTCAGACTCTCAATTCCGCATTTACGGCATTCACCTCGCTTCCTTCAAGCAGGGGACGCACATTTTCAGCCAGGAATTCCCTGACCTGCTGCGGAGCTCTGCCCACATAGCGTTTCGGGTCAAGAGTGCTGTCCAAAGAATCTGCAATAGCGGCAAATGCGCTGTCTCCCTTAAGGCGCGCCAGCAGATCATTATCCCCGCCTTCAGCCTTGACGCGATAAGCAGCCGCCTGGGAATGTACCCTTATGCTCTCATGAAGTTCCTGTCTGTCGCCGCCGGCCTTAACTGCATCCATCATAATGTTTTCCGTAGCCATGAAAGGCAGTTCCTGAAGCAATCTCTTCTCGATCACCTTGGGATATACCACAAGTCCGGAGGACACATTTGCAAAAATATCCATGATGGAATCCACAGCCAGGAAGCTTTCTGCCACGGCAAGACGCCTGTTGGCAGAGTCGTCCAAAGTGCGCTCCAGCCACTGGGTGGCAGCTGTCATTGCGGGATTCATTGCCGATGATATGACAAAGCGCGCCAGGGAACCTATGCGTTCAGAACGCATTGGATTGCGCTTGTACGCCATGGCGGAAGAGCCTATCTGGCTCTTTTCAAAGGGCTCCTCAACTTCCTTGAGATGCTGAAGAAGGCGTATGTCATTTGAGAATTTGGCCGCACTCTGGGCTATTCCGGAAAGAACATTAAGCGCCCGGCTGTCCACCTTACGGGAATATGTCTGTCCGGACACGGGATAGCAGCCGGTGAATCCGGCCTTTTCCGCGATTTTGCGGTCAAGCATGCGGCATTTTTCATGATCGCCGCCGAAAAGCTCAAGGAAACTGGCCTGTGTGCCTGTAGTTCCCTTGGAACCCAGCATCTTGAGAGTGGCAAGAAAATGATCCACATCCTCCAGGTCAAGCAGCAGATCGTTCATCCAGAGGCATGCTCTCTTGCCGACAGTTGTGGGCTGGGCCGGCTGGAAATGAGTAAATGCCAGAGTTGGCTGATCTGCATATTTTTCAGCGAAATCCGCCAGCCTTGCAAGCACCACAAGAAGCTTGCCCCTGAGAAGCTCCATTGCATCCCTCATGATTATCACATCCGTATTGTCGCACACATAGCAGGATGTGGCACCCAGATGAATTATAGGCTTTGCCTTCGGACACTGCATGCCGTACGCGTGTACATGGGCCATAACGTCATGGCGCACCTTGCGCTCCTGTTCTTCGGCCACTTGGAAATTGATATCATCCCTGTTGGCTTTCAGTTCATCGATCTGCTCCTGAGTAACATCCAGACCAAGTTCATGTTCGGCCTCTGCCAGAATTATCCACAGTTTGCGCCATGTACGGAACTTGTTCGTCGCCGAAAAAATATGCTGCATTTCCGGGCTGGCATAACGTGCGGAAAAGGGACTCTCGAATACATCGTAGTTTGACATGCTTTCTCCAGATGTAGGTTAACCATGATTTTTAAACAATTACTCTAATGTAAGCCAATGACCGTTATTTTCAATTGAAAAAGCCAATCCTGCTGATATATTCACTTCTTAAATATGTATTAAAGACGCTGAAATTGACACATGGCTGCGGGGATAATTTCAAAATCAGCACTGAGTACAGAAATAAACCTTAAAATCCCCCGGCACCTGAATAGGAGAAATCTAATATGCTGAAAATGGGTTGCTGCAAAGTAGACATCACACCTGAGTTTCCTGTATTCCTGCGGGGATATGGTGCCAGAAACTGCATGTCAAAGGGAATTGAAGAGCGCATCGAAGCAGGAATTATGATACTTGAGCAGGAGAAAAAACGGCACCTGCTTATAACAGTTGACAGTCTGGGCATGGATATAAAGACATGCGAGCGCATTTACTCCGACCTGGAAAAAGCCTGCGGATTCAACAAAAAAAATACATTTTTGTGCTGTTCACACACACATTTTGCTCCGGGAGTCAACGAATTTTATGTAACCTTCCCCGGCGGCGAGCTGGAACTTGGAAAGCATGAAGGCGGTGAAAAATACTACGGATTCTGGCTCGATAAAATCATCAGGGCAATAAAACAGGCGGAAAAAAACATTGAAAAAGTTCAGCTTGAAGAAACAGTGATACCTGTTTCTTCACTTTCATTTAATCGCCGCACCATATCCAGGGACACGGGAAAAGTTATCACTAACTACACATGGCCCATGGGAAAAGCGGATGACTACGATTTCCAGACAGTGGACACCCAATTCAATGTATGGCGCTTCAAGGCAGGAGACACTTTAAAGGCCATCATCGGCAGATTCAGCTGCCACCCGGTTACAGGCGGCAAGGAAATGTACGCCGTATCGGCGGACTATCCCGGATATTTCCAAAAATATGTGGAAGAGTACTTCGAATGCCCCGGCTTCTTTATCCTTGGAAGCGCCGGCGATGTGGTGCCAATACAGCGCAACGGAACGGCCCGCAGGGACATTGGCCTGGTCCTTGCAACTGCCCTGCGTCTGGCAGAACGCACATTCACAAAAGCCGATGATTTCATTCTGGATGAAAAAGTTGTATATGTTCCCTTGAGGCTGCGGGTGAAATGCAGCCGCAAAAATGCGGACAAGCTGTGGAACGCAGCATTGGAAAAGGCAAAAAAATGCAACGAATACGATGATAAGTTCGACTGGCTCACTTACAAATATAATTTTGTAAATACCTACCCGGAAGACACAGTGCAAATTCCACTGCGCCTTATGCGCCTGGGAAGCAAGGTGCTGGTCGGCATGCCATTCGAAGTGCTGACGGAAATAGGTCTTAAACTGCGGGAGGCATGCCCGGAAGCAGTATTGACTTCCATAACCGGCGGATATGACGGCTACCTGCCGTTGGCAAAGGAATACAAACGGGGCGGATACGAGGCAACAATGGGTCCCAGATTCAATATTACAGCCGGCAACGAAATGCTCAAGGCAGCCATTGAGGCTGTTAAGGCATTCAGGAACAAGTAACAGGAACACAGCACCATGAAATTTGAACATATTCCACTGTGGCCGGACGGAGACCCTGCATACGACATTACACGATACATCCGGGAAGGGCGCGGCGCACAGCTTGTGCGGCCGGCCATGATTGTAGTCCCCGGAGGCGGCTACGGCAATGTGTGCCGTGCCACAGAAGGCATACCCGTAGCTGACAGATTCTTCGCCATGGGGTTCAATGTGTTCATACTGAATTACCATGTGGCGCCCACTAAATATCCGGAACCGCAGCAGGACATTTTCCGCGCAATAAGGCTGATACGGAAAAATGCTGCAGCATGGAATGTAAATCCTGGCAACATAGCCGCAGTGGGATTTTCGGCGGGAGGACATCTTGTGGCATCCGCAGGCACCAGATTTGATGAAGTTCAGCCGCTTGGAATCGACGATGCAGACAAGCTTCCCGGCAGACCGGATGCAATACTTCTTGCTTATCCTGTGATAACCCTCGGAGAGAAAACCCATCAGGGTACAGCCAACAACATCTGCGACCAGGGCAGAAAACTTGATGAATGGCGGGAATGGTTTTTATTGGAAAATAATGTATCTGAAAATGCATCCCCCACATTCGTATGGCATACTTTTGAAGACAAGTCCGTCCCCTATGAAAACAGCGTCATGTTCGCCCATGCACTCCACGATTCAGGCGTTCCGGTGGAATTGCAGCTTCATCCCTTCGGTGCTCATGGAATGCAGCTTGGATACTGCAGGGAAGATTTGACAGGATGGCCGGAACAGGCTGTCAGATTTCTGAAAACTGCTGCGGGATTCACGTTTCCGGAAAACGAACCTGAACATCTTGTATACCTGACCTTCGACGACGCAGTGAAAAGCCATTTGGAAATCGTGGCACCCATACTTCAAAAGTATAATTTCGGTGCAACTTTCTTCATCACCCGCTTCAGTGATGAATGGAGAACAAAAAATGAAGAACATCTGCTTACTGCCGATGACATACTCAAGCTTCATCAACTGGGTTTCAGCATAGGCAACCACACATGGTCACATCCAGCGCTTCCAAAACTGGATGAGGATCAGATATGCGCTGAACTGAGCATGCTGAACAATTTCCTGACAGAAGCAGGCGTCCCTGCCCCGGACACATTTGCCTATCCAGGCGGAGACCATGACGGAAAAACAGCCTCACTGCTGTCAAGATACTGCATCAGCAAGGCGCGCACCACGGAAAACGACTACATCACAAAGGACACGGATCTGCGGCGAATACCGGCCTGGCCCATGCAGGGGGACTGCCTGGAACATTTCAGAGAAGTTGTCAGCAAAACGGAGTCCGGAAAGGCAGTGTGCATTGTCTTCCATGGCGTGCCGGACAATGTCCACAGGCATGTAAACACCGAACCTGAAATATTCGTAAAATGCATGGAATATCTCAGGGACATCGGTGCAGAAGTGCGTCCACTTTAAAACTGATAAACACAAAGGCTGGCGCAAAAGCCTTGCCGTGCGGGGCACAATCAATATAAGAAAACAAAAGGAGAACAACCATGTGCGTATGGTGTGCGTACACAGGAAAAAAGGAAGCTGCACCAATCCTTTATAAAATGATAAAGAGGATCGAAGGGCTCTGGAGCGGATATTACAGCGGTGTAGTGACTCAGGAAGGAAATGCCCTTCACATGGAAAAGACTGAAGGATGCACCAGATTCTGGGATGAAAAGTACAGCATATCCGATTTCAGGGGAACCTGCGGTCTCTGGCACAGCCGCACCAACAGCGGAGGAAACTGGAAGTTCGCCCATCCTTTCGTGGGAACAAGAGGTATCGTCAGTACAGTCAGCCAGGGTAATGCAGGATATTTCGCCTTCAGAGATGAAATGCAGGAAAAACTTATCAACGGCTATTTCAAACAGGGCATGGAACTGCCCAGCGCAGAAATACCATTTGGTAAAAAATACTGCCAGCTTGAAAACGGAATGCAGATACATGTCTCGGACTTCGTGACCCAGCTGGTGGAAAAAGAATATCTGCGAACGGGAAATCCAATTGCAAGCATACGCTTCGCACTGACGGAATTCCAGGAAGAGGCATCAAGCATAATGATATTCAGCGACATTCCGGGAAGAATATATTTCGCCACGACAAGCCAGAGAATACTGGTCGCCCGGGATGAAGACGGTATCGTTATGTCCTTGACTTCAATAGCATTCGGCAAAAATCCGCCGAAGTATACAGAACTCCCGGTCAACTGTGTGGGATATGTAGATGAAAATGAGATGCATCTGGAAAAACTCTCCCCCCAGTTTGACAATGTGTACGACAGAGTCCCGGACGGGCATATCTCCGCCATGAGAAACTATCTGAAACAGAACGGCCCATCCAGACTTGCAGACATCTGCGACAACGCCCTGGTCCCCCTGTTCCCCAAACAAAATTGCCCCAGAATAAGATCAACTGTGGCATACAGAGCCCTGGAAGCGCTGTACTTTGACGGAGAAGTAGAAATCGTGCCGGAAGAAGTACAGAATATTGAAAACGGCATAATCGGCCGTGCGGACAAAATCAGGCTGATCTGACAGAAACAAAACAAACCTGATTTCCTGTTTTTAGTGGACATTTACGCTTTCAATGTTATAGTGTTCTTTCATCTGACCGTTCCGGTTACAACCGGTTGAAAACAACAATAAAAAAATCAAGGAAAAACAATGTTTGGTAAAATTGCAAAGATGTCTCTTGCGGCAGTCATCTGCTGCGCCGTGCTGGCTGGCTGCGGAAAAAGCAATCAGTCCGTTCTTGAAAAAATAAAGGCAAACGGCAAAATGGTCGTTTACACCAATCCGGAATTTCCCCCCTATGAATACCTGGGTGCCAACAATGAGATCGTTGGAACTGAAATCGACCTGGTGAAGCGCATTGCGGAAAAGATCGGCGTGGAAGCAGAGATCGTCTCAGCCGAGTTTGACTCTATCCTGGGCACTGTTGTTGCTGGAAAAGCTGACATGGGCGCTTCTGGATTCACAATAAACGAAGAACGCAAGAAGATGGTTGACTTCAGCGACCCCTTCGTTGTTTCAATCCAGTACATGATTGTAAAGGAAGATTCACCCTACAAGACCATTGAAGACCTCAAGGGCAAGAAGATCGGCGGACAGAACGGCACAACAGGTCTGCTTATGTGCGAAGACGCAGTAAAGACCGGCATCCTCAAGGACACAAACACCGAAATCAAGTCCTACAACAATGCACCTGACGCAGTTGTCGGCATGAAGGCCGGTCACGTCGAAGCAGTCGTCATCGACGAACTGGTGGCCATCTCCCTGGCAAAGAAAAACCCCGGCTACAAGGCCATCAAGCTTGTTGACAAGAACGGCAATGGTCTTGATTCACCCGAAGAGTTCGGTATCATGCTGGCAAAGGGCAACCAGGATTTTATGGCCATCATCAATCAGGTCATCGCTGAAATGAAGGCGGACAAGTCCCTGGAAACATCCTTCTTCAAGCATTCTGAAGAAACTGTAGGCAAATAATTTGCACCAGAACAGCGGGCACTTTAATCAGATAAAGTGCCCGTTTCCATTCCGCGGAGCACAGGCACCTCCGCGGTTATCATTTATTCACACACAAAGCATCCTTAAGCATAATGAGCGGTTTAATATTGGCATTGCGCGAAGCCTGCATAAGAACTTTCGTCACAGACAACAGGTATCTTATATTTCTTGAAGGCTTCCAGAATACAATCATCATCACTTTGGGCTCCCTGTTGTTGGGAACGGCACTTGGAATCCTCGTTGCTGTATCGAAAGTCTATTATTATCAGGACGGACCGTATAAAATCGGGGAATCCCTGATACTGTATGCCAAAACAAGGCACATTGAACATCTTGGGCATGCTTTCCAAAAACTGCTTGACATCATCATAAACCTGTATCTTACAATCTTCCGTGGCACACCAGTCATCGTACAGCTGATGATATGGGCTTTTGTAATTCTCGCCAAGGCCGATGAAATAGCCGTGGCAATAATAGGTTTCGGCGTGAACTCCGGCGCATACGTTGCAGAAATAGTGCGTGCAGGCATCATGGCCGTGGACAAGGGACAGACTGAGGCAGGACGCTCGCTGGGACTCAGCGCATGGGCGACAATGAAGAAAATCGTCCTGCCACAGGCAATCAAGAATGTACTTCCGGCAATAGGAAACGAATTCATCTCACTGCTGAAGGAAACATCAGTGGTAGGATATATTGCAATCGTTGACATAACAAAGGCGGCGGCCCTGGTTCGCGCCAGGACATTTGATGCCTTCGTGCCGCTGCTGTTTGTCGCGGCCTTCTATCTGACCCTTGTCATTCTGATTTCACTGATACAGAAGAAACTCGAAAAAATATACCGCGCAAGCGACAGGAAGTAATGGAGTATTACTATGATAGAAAATAAGGCAACATTACAGCCCGCCGCCATTGAAATAAGAGGACTCAGGAAATCATTCGGCAGCCATGAAGTCCTCTGCGGAATTGACGAAAACATATACAAAGGGGAAAAAGTGGTCATAATAGGCCCATCCGGCTCGGGAAAAAGCACTTTCCTCCGCTGTCTTAACCTGCTGGAAAAACCGACTGCGGGAAGCATAAAGGTCCACGATGAGGAAATAACTTCAAGAAGCTGCCAGATAAACAAACTCCGCAGAAGAATGGGAATGGTTTTCCAGCATTTCAATCTATTCCCCCACATGACCATTCTGGACAATATAACCATGGCACCGATTCACCATGGCATAATGTCAAAGGCAGATGCAAAGGAAAACGCAATGGCCCTTCTTACAAGAATAGGTCTGGCTGACAAGGCGGCATCATATCCGGGCATGCTGTCAGGCGGTCAGAAACAGCGGGTGGCAATCGTCCGCTCACTGGCAATGAATCCTGAACTTATGCTGTTTGACGAGCCCACATCGGCACTGGACCCGGAGATGGTAGGGGAAGTACTCGCCCTGATGAAGGATCTGGCAAATGCCGGCATGACAATGGTGGTGGTCACACATGAAATGGGATTCGCAAAGGAAGTGGGAACAAGAGTGCTGTTTATGGACGGCGGATTGATCCTGGAGCAGAACACTCCTGAAAGATTCTTTGCTGAACCGAAACATCCCCGTCTGAAAGACTTCCTCTCAAAGGTGCTCTGACAATGGAAACGCCCTCTGAATGCGGATATGTACAGTCTAACGGCCAGTCTGTACGCTGCGCCATATATTCGCCTTCAGCCAATTCCAGGAGGGCAGTCCTTATATGCGACCCGCTTTTCGAAGAGAGACGCTGCGCCATGCGCACATCTGTCCGCATGGCAGACAGACTTTCAGAAGCAGGCTTTACAGCTGTCAGATTTGACTATTCAGGGACAGGCGACTCGTCCGGAATCCATTCTGAAGCCACAGCAGGACAGTGGATAAACGAGATCAGATCTGTAGCGGAGGAATGTCTGTCCCGTTGTCCGGAACTCCATATAGTTGCACTGCGCGCATCGTCCCTCCTTGCTGCTGCGGCAAATATTCCTTGCAGCCGCATGACTTTTGTAGCCCCGGTAAAAAGCGGAAAGGAACTGCTGCATCAAATGGAATTGCGCAACCGCCTGAAAGCAGAAATGGGTGGTCTGAAGCAAGAGGACTCCATGGATTTCGGCGGATTCGCATTAAGCAGAAAAAACTACGATGAAATCAGTGCCCTTGACCTTTTCAAAGACTGTATCACACTTCCTGAAAAAACATTGCTCGACATTATAATGGTGGGTGCCGGCAAAGCTCTGCCCCAGGCGTGGATCCCGCTTCAGCAAAGAGCTGCAAATGTGGTTTTCATAAGAGATATGCCATTCTGGGGGCAGACAGACTACTTTGAATCCAACAATCTGATCGATGAAATAGTTCGGTCAGCGACAGGAGAATGAATTATGCTCAAAGTCAATATCAAACCGGTCAATGGCGTTCCCACAATTTTCATAAACGACAAACCCAACACAGGGGCAATGTACTGGCGCGGCATAATGTCCGAAAAGGACGCAAGTCTTTTCGGCGATGCGGGTGTGAACATATATTCATTCAACAGCCAGCTGTGGATAGGGGACTGTCCTGACGGTTCCCCCGCCGAATACGACGACGGATGTCTGCCCTTCCCGGCCGGCACTCCGGAACGCATAGACCAGGAAATGGAAAAGATTCTTGCCGGCAATCCCAATGCCCTTGTAATGCCCAGATTCCGTGTGATCGCACCTCTCTGGTGGGTAAAGGAACACCCTGAATCCATGATGAAAGTCTATGACATAAACAAAAGGACATTCAGACCAAGATCCATTCCTGCAGTCGATGCCCCGGAATGGATCAAGGCTTCTGAAAAAGGCATTGCGGACATTGTCAGGCACTGCGAAGAAAAATGGGGAGACCATATAATAGCCTACCACACCGGCATGGGCAGCTGCGCAGAACACAGCTATGACTGGTCAAACTGCCTTGTGGAATACAGCGAACCACATCTCCTTAACTTCAGAAAATGGCTCAGGGAAAAATATGGCTGCGACAAAGAACTGCAGGACGCATGGCACAGAGACGATGTTACTGTTGACAGTGCAGTTTTCCCGGAACCTGACAGGTATATGGCATACTTGAGCTGCGGAAGGGTGTACATAGATCCAGAAAAAGACAGGGATATGATAGACCAGCAGATGTTCAACTCGGATGCCATGGCGGACGCTATTGTATTCCAGGCAAATACAGTGAAGAACACACTGCGGAAAATGGGCAGGGAAAAACTGTTCTGCACATTCTACGGATACCTTGACATATCTTCAGGAAGATTCGCAAAACACGCCCATGGACACGATGGACAGGACATCGTACTAAACTGCGATGACATTGACATCATCTGCGCCCCCCTCAACTACTCGACGCGCCAGAAAGGCGGCGGCGTAAACGCCCAGGTACTGCCAGGAACAATGGCACTGCACAACAAGATCTACTATGCAGAAGACGATACAGGCACCCACAAGGCATACGACCATCACGGATACATGCCAAGGACAGCAGAAGAGGCAAATCATCTGCTGAGAAGAAACTTCCTCAGCACACTGTCAACCGGCGGAAGCCAGTGGTGGATGGATCTGCGGGGACAGGACTGGTACCATGTCGAAGACATAATGGCTGAAGTCAAATGGCAGCATGATTTCGCCAAAGCCCATCTGGAAGACAGGGCCAGCCGGGCGGAAATCGCAGTATTTATCAGTGAAAAAACAAGAAACTATGACATTGTATTCCCCACATGGTACATGGGAATGGCAATAGAACAGGGACTGAATGAAATTGCCGCAATAGGAGCCCCTTATGACACATTCCGCCTGGAAGATATTCCGCTTCTTGCCGAATCAGGCAGGCTGAAACAATATAAGTTTGCAATCATGCTCAATGCAACTGTAATTGATTCACCGCTTGCGGACTGCATAAAGAAAAATCTTCTTGCAGACGGCAGAAGCATACTCTGGTTCTATATGCCGGGATACATAAGGGATGGAAAGGAATCCGCCGATTTCACAAAAGAAATTACAGGTCTGGACCTGAATGCCTGCACAAAAGGCGATTTCAAGTCCATGCTCACCGAAACATGGATAAACGGCATCAGAATATGCTACGGAGCCCAGCGCTGCGCAGTGCCAAGAATGATAGGAAAGGAAGAGGAAACTGCAGAAAGACTGGGGTTCTTCATCGAAGGAACCATGGCATCCATAAGAGAAAATGGGGATGGTTCCTCGCTGCTTTCAAAATATTTTCCGTGGGGACGCTCCATCTGGAGCAGCTCACATAACATGCCGTCCTGCCTGCTGTCCAAATTTGCAGCTGAAGCCGGAGTGCATATATACTGCAAGGATAACCCTGTATGGGAAGGCTCGGACTGGATAGCCGTCCATGCTAAGAAAGACGGCTATCTTACTGTGCACATGCCCGACAAAGATGTGGCACTTAATATGAAACGGGGCCAAACTGCCCTGCTGAACAAATAAATGCTTGCTGTGCAAGCCCGCGGGTTTGCACCCGCGGTGCCGCAAGCGCAAGCTTGCGGCAGTTATGCCATCTTTGCAGCCATTTCCTCTGTCACCTGATACTGAAGTTTTTCACCCTTCAGGAAACGGCGGCAGTCATCTATGGCAAACTGTCCCATACGGCGGCATTCGCCCGCCATGGAACCTGCGATGTGGGGAGTCAGCACCACATTTTCCAGTGAGAAAAGCGGGGAGCTTTCCGGTGGGGGCTCCGGCCATGTAACATCCAGTACGGCAGTCAGATCGGGGCGTTCAGCAAGGACTCTGCACATTGCCGGTTCATCCACAATAGCGCCTCTGGAAGTATTGATAAATGTGGCGTTTTCCTTCATACTGGCAAGAAGTTCACCTGTTATCATGTTTTCTGTTTCCTTGAGCCATGGTGTATGAAGGGACACAACATCAGCAGTACGGAATGCCTCCTCCAGAGAAACAAGCTTCACGCCAAGGGCTTCGCCGTCCTCCTTACTGGCAAAAGGATCGTATGCGATGACCTTCAAATCAAAAGATGCAAGAAGCTTTGCCACCTTACGCCCTATCATACCGAGAGAGATCAGGGCCACTGTACTCTTGTATCCGCCGGGACAATCCTGCTTTGAATGAACATAGCGTTTTTCACGCTTGATATCCGCAATACGGCGCCATGCCAGCTTAAGGGAAAGCAGTATTTCAGCCAGTGTCATTTCCGCAACAGGTACTGCATTGGCAACCCAGCTGCTTGTGATCGTTATGCCGCTTTTCCAGAATTCAGGCGTAACCATGCCTCTTATGGAACCTGCACCATAGAAAACAGCACGAAGTTTTGGTGCCCTGGCAAGAAAATCCGCATCAAGAAGAGGAGCGCCCCAGCCTGAGAATATAAACTCCACATCCTTGAGAAGTTCAGGATTTTCAGCAATGCTTTCCCTTGTCTGGGGAGGAGCCGCCATTTCACACATTTCACTTATTTCAGCCTGTTCTTCCGGGCCGTAGATTCTTTTGAAGGCATCGCTTCCAAGAATAAATATTGCCTTTGGTTTCATTGTCTTCCTGTCCTCAATTGTTTTTTGCTGCTTTCTTTATCTCACGAAGGCGGGCGGCTTCCTCTCGCCTCTTGTAAAACTCGTCCAGGGGATAGCATCCCGATATCATACCATTGCGGGGGGCGCTTGTACAGTCGCCGAATGTACGGCATATACGGCAGCGGTCAAGAGTACGACCGGCAAGAACATCATCGCAAATATCAGGATATGACAAAACCATGCGCCCTATTCCCACAAAGTCCGTCTCATTGTTCGCCACCGCATATTCGGCTGCATTGGGAAGATATTCCTGAAGGCAGGTGTAACCGGAACCCACAACAAGAAGACCGGGGCAGCGCTTACGAAGTTCACTGACTGCCTTGATATGCCTGGATACATTGTACAGTGGATTCTCAGGCATCAGATATCCGTCAGAAACAGGGTAATAGGCGGGACGCTGCATGTGGACATTGTAATAGGGGCTGCCTATGGTAGCACAGATAAGTTCCACTCCGTATTCCTGCATCAATTTTACAAACTTCACAGGTTCGGTCAATTCCGGATCCATGTTCATTCCGGTACCATCTCCGCCGAAAGCATACTTATAGGGTCCGTTCCATTCCATGGGGCACCCCACGCCGTCCTCACCTTTGATGAAAGGCATAATGTCAAATATGCTGAACCTTGCAGAGATATTCATTCCTGGAACCTCGTTGCGGATACGCTCCGCAATTTCCCGGAAGAAGCGTGTCCTGTTCTCAAAGGATCCGCCGTACTTTCCGGGACGGTCAAATGCGGTGAGGAACTCATGTCCAAGATAGCCATGGGCCTGCTTTATATCCACGAAATCAAATCCTGCATCCTGAGCGATTTTTGCCGCACGGACAAAGTTTTCAACTATTTCAGGTATTTCCTCATCGGACACTACATTTGCCTGCGAATTATGAAACTTGATATCAAGAAGCGGATGAGCATAAGCTGTCACGGATTCAAGTTTATCTGCCTTATTAGGATGTGAATAGCGCCCTGAATGGGTAAGCTGCAATCCTATCATGAGATCATCATCCCGACCAAATTTTTCCTTATGGGCCTGATGCATTTCCTCATTCATCTTCTTAAGTGCGGCAGCTGTGTGAGGTGCAACAGTCAACTGCTGGGGATTGCTGCGTCCCGTATGCATTACAGCCGCAGCCTCTGTTCCATAAATCAGCTTTGCACCGCTTGTAGCAAAACGCAGCCAACGCCTGCGGGTAAACTCACTTGGGCTTCCGTCATCCTCGCAATCCCATCCTTCCATAGGCAATATGGACCAGCGATTGCCTATTGTCCGGCCATAGCATTCAGCCTTCTGTGCCAAAGCGGAAGAATTGTTTCCCGGCACTTCGTCCACAAGTCCGATATCTATGCCCTCGTCCTTGAGATATGCTGAAAAATCCTGTACTGTCTTGAACTCAGTAACTTTTCTGAAAATCTGCGCCATTATTATTCTCCAATTGCAGCTGTTTCCGGGCCATCGCCGTATATGGCATTATTCCGGTAATCCGCCCAAACATTTTCAAACCATCCATCCGTTTCAGGAATGGGACGGCATTTTTCCCAGCACACAGTCACCCCGTTTCCCGAATCATAACTGCATGTCATAATCTGTGTACGATAATCTCTGTTTTCCGGATTCATGCGCCAGAAATCATCCAGACCGCCGTGAATGCTGTTTCCACATTCAGCTAAAACCATTGATCCTCCCCTGGAGCCCACCTTGATGCACTGTTCAAGCACACATTCAAGATAGCATACCTGGGAAACGCATAGCTGCCGGGTGCGAAGAATCTCAACCGAATCCTTCCATTCAACGCCCCCCAAACCACTTGCATCAATGTGCGCCAACTGCTCCTTTGCCTCCTGCAATGCAAGGCGGGCCGTACCCTCGCTTCGTATAAATGCACCGGCCCGGCTCATGCGTCCCTGCAGCTCACTCCGTTCAGCACGCCAATCAATATCAGCCTTACGCCCCAACTTTGTCGTCAAGCACTCAAGCTCTTTCATTGCCACGGTCTCAAAACGCCTTTCATCAATTGTATCATCCTGATACATTCTGGCAATAAACTCACTTGCACGGAAAGCACCGACCTGCCCCGCATTCAATGCGGTTCCCCCGGGACGGGTCACACCGTGGCTGCCGTTGACTTCGCCCACAGGGAACAGATGCTTTACATTAACGGATTCCCACCAGATATTTCCGGCAAGACCACCGTTGTTATGCTGTGCACAGACGGCTATTTCCAACGGTTCAATACTTATGTCTATTCCATGCTTTCTGTAAAGTTCAATAGCCGGTCCATTCATTGCCCGGAGACGCTCAATCGGAGTTCCCTGGGTAGCATTTGAGCGTTCAAGATATGTTCTGGTCTCATCGTCAAGTGCTGAAATATTCAAATCCCCCGGATCTGTGCGATAGTCAAGCCAGACACGCCTGCCACGCTGAACTGTTTCAATATATGTGAAAATATCAACAAGTGACGAACCGGGCACATTGCCGGCGGAGAATGGCCATTGATACCCTTTGCGGAAAATCGCGCCGTACATGCTTTCAGCTGAATCGAAATACTCCCTGAGGAACTCACGGGGATCTCCGCCATCCCTGTCAGTGGAAATAAAACGGGGAAGCACCTGCATATAGCTGCCC
>JAZURH010000111.1:0-1835 GCA_045606125.1 Lentisphaeria bacterium
CCCGAGCCATGCCATGAACGCAGTCAGAAATGCAGATGACACCATACTTCCACGCCGCAGAACGGCTGAACGCATCCCTTTCCGGGGAATCCAATGCCTTAACTCAAAAAAAGTATCAACTATGGAATGACACATGGAAAATGAGCGCAGCAGGGCAAAAACCAGAACAAAGGAAAAGACAAATCCGGCATGCTGCACATAGTAAGGATTGACAGCAAGAAGGGAAAGACCGGCGACCCCCAGAGTGTTTTCGCTTGAATGACGGCGCCGGGACAGACGGGACAAAGCAACAAGCAATATCATAAGCCAGGCGCGAAGGGCGGACGGTGCGCCGCCGGAAAGAAGAACATACACAAGAAGCACCCCGCATGCCGCAGGCAGACACATGCGATACGGCATGCACAACAGGCGAAAAGCAGCCAGAAGACATAGGCTCATAAGTCCTATATGCAGTCCGGAAATCGAAAACAGATGCACCGTAGACGCCTTTACGAACACATCGCGCATATACGGGCTCAACCCATCCCTCAGCCCGAATATCATAGCAGAATATATGCCCGCTGCCTCCATGTCGTCTATCCTGCGGACAAGCCTGTCGTTCAAATGATGCCGCAAATCAAGCAGGGCGCCGTATCCACGATGAAAAAGCGAAGTGGGTCTTTTCATATCAGTCACCAGATCAGCATGAAAAGTCCCGCTCATGCCAAGGCATTTCCCATATATTGCCGAAGTCCCGCTCTCAAAATCCAGAAAAGCTCCCTCTGCCGTGCATTCTGCGCCGTATATATAGGGCACCTCGTCACTGAAAATCCCCATTACTTTTCCCCTGCACGGTGCAGGAGAAGTACCAGTCGCCAGAGATTTCAAATAAAGATCACAGCGCCATCTGCCACCGCCCGCTCCCCGCATGATTCCCATGCGGCAGCGGATGACTGCCGAACACTCATCCCGGGGAAGCAGGCTGCGGTAAGTGCTCCAAGGTGACTTTTCATGAAGAAACGCCAGTCCCAGACCCAACAGAAAAGGCAGCACCCAGCGATAAAAATGCACCCCGTGCAGAACTATACCGGAAACAGAAACGGCAAGCAGCAAAAACACAGAACATCCGCCGGGATAAATAACCAGACTCACCCCCGATATGAATTCAAGGAAAGCAAACAGGGCAGGACAGGTTCGATAATACCTGCGGAATTCTTTTATATTCAATATTAATATCTCATAATTCACTTTCATGCACATATAACGCACTCAAAGTGAATTTATTCTTGCACCAACCGTATTTTCCGCACTGCCCGTATTCAAGGGGCATTCTATTCTGTAATGAAGGGGCAATCCGGCCCAGGCAGCATTTTAATGCGAGTACTCTGCGACACTTACCAGCGCCTTGAAAATATTGATATGGCCCTGCACCTTGTCAAATAGCCGTTCAGGATGCCACTGCACTCCCACCAGGAAACGCTTTTTCAGATCCTCGCAGCATATTGCCTCCATGATGCCGTCATCCGCAAAGGCACAGGCTTTCAGCCCCCTTCCCAATTTTTTCACAGCCTGATGATGGGAACTGTTCACGCAAAGCCAATTAACGCCGAATATCTCCGCAAGAGGATTGTCTTCCGTAAACATAATCCTGTGCATGTTCTCCAATTCCTGATTTTCCTCTGGCCTGGAATGCCAGTACGCCCCGTCTACCTGGGAATGCAGGTCTTCATGCAAAGTCCCGCCGTGGACGATATTGATCAACTGGGCTCCCAGGCATACTCCCAGACAGGGCTTGCTTCCGTTTAAAATAAGCATTTCCGCCAGTTCTGCAAGTGCCTCTTCTCTATTTACTTTAA
>JAZURH010000112.1:0-14153 GCA_045606125.1 Lentisphaeria bacterium
TCGGCCTTCATGTACTTGAAGGCGCATCCGGAGCGGATGTGTATCTTTTAAACAGGCTTTCCGGAAAAAACTTCATGAAGTACATTTTTGAACTGGAACTGCAGGATCAATGGCAGAACAATTTCGCCCGCCCCCATTATCTGGGAGACACGGTCTCCGAAGCCGTAATGCGCCTTTGCGCACAATATGTCAATTACAACAAAACATCCTGCAATGCACTTTTTGAAATTGCGGCAAACTATGTTTCAAAAAAAGATCCTGCCATACTTGATGACAATGCAGAAAAAATGTACTGCAGTTCTCTTGGAGCGACACTTGACATCCTTCATACGATAAACTGCTGGATAGAAGGAAAAACCGTTTTTCCCGAACCTTTGTCAATCAGCTGTCTGGCTCCCTACGAACCACCTCTCGGCGGTGCAGGAAAATACTGCCATAAAATGCTGGAAACAAAAGAGAATTCTCTAAGTTTCGGAGTGCATTTCGAACAGAATCTTCTGTACCATATAGCAGAAGAAGTTTTCAGCGATTTTACATGCATATTAATCGCTGAGGGAAATAATGAGGTAAAGGTAAATGTAATCAACAACGGCAGTACTATCGATAGTTTCTGCCTGAAAAACGGTGAAACAAAAAATATCAGGGTTGACACACCCGGGGGAATTTTCGGTTTCAGGACAAGTTCCACAAGTCCTGCAGGTACATTGACATTGAAACATGGCATCTTCAACAGAAGACAACAGTAAAATAAAAATAATAACACTACAGTGTTTTGGCACAGCAAATCCATTTGAAAAGACAATTAAATCAAAATTGAAAATCATATATTCAGGAGCGTAAAAAATGAAAAAAAACTTTCTTTTACTGCCCCTTTTCATCCTGGCACTTCATTGCGGAGCTTTTTCACCGTTACTGGAACGATTTGACCCGGGCAGGGAGCCAAGTGGAAAACTTCTCGGAAAATGTTCCATCGCCCCCGGGGAAGGAATGGAAAGCGGCGCCATGAAAGCTCCGGCCACAGGAAAGTTCGAAGCCTTTTACAGAAACGAACTTAAACTTAAAGCCGGAAAATCCTATGCGCTTGCATTCAATTACAGGACATCCCCGAAACTAAAAAACTACATGATATTCGTCAGGGTGATCTACCGTGACAAATCAGGCAAAAAAGTCGGAAATGTATTCCAGAACAGACTGACCGCCTCCCGGCAATGGACCCACAGACGCCTTACACTGGATGCACCGGAAGGAACTGATTCAGCAATGCTCGAACTGAAACTTGACGAAAGAGTACCTCTTGGAGAATATGCCCTGTTCGATTTTCTGAGGGTAGCGGAAATAAAGAACAATATTGCAAGAGGCATAGACATAGGCGAGTTTGAAACGGATTTCGAAATATGGGAGTTCAACAGGCACCTTATATTTGACCATTTCTGCATCAAATCCGGTGGCAATGTGGAAACAGAATGGCGCAGGGCAAAATTCGGCGAGACATTCTTCAAATCAGTCGGAGACGGTTCTCCAATGCAGTACTCCCTTATGATAGAAAACCTGAAGGTCAATCCATTGACAAACTATGCGTTCACTGCATGGATCAACAGTTCAGCAGCATTCTCAAGAAGAGCATCAAACATCATTGTTTTTTTCTACAAAGACAAAAATTTCAAGGACATAGGCCAGACGCAGATACTGCCTTCTTCAAATAAAAATGTGGGCGAATGGCGTGAAATCATCCACACATTCACCACACCGAAAAACTGCGAATATCTCAATATTGGAGTCAACCTCAGAAATGTCACGGAAAAAGACGAACTCCTGTTGGACAAAATGAAACTGGCGCAAATAGCGGACAACGCAATACTGGACTTCAGCATTGATTCGGACACAAAAATGCTGTCCGCAAGAATAATAGCAACCGGAGAATTAAAAAACAAAACCGATGCATTCATATATGTGGTCAGGGACAGTTCAGGAAAAGTATTCAAGAGTTTTGATGCCGGAACATCCCCCCTTGACATTGACCTGAATGCATTTCCGGACGGTGAATACACCCTGGAAGGCATACTTGAAAAACAGGACGGAAGCAAAGTCAACACAGAGAAGACCGTTTTTGGCGTATACAAAAATCCGACCTGGAACAATGAACTGGGCATCCAAAAACCGGACATGCAGCCCCCGGCACCATGGACAGCACTTCAATATGTGAACGGCAATCTGCAGACATGGAATTCCCGGTTGCACTTCCCGCAAAAAAGCCTCGCGCTTCTCGGAGTTGAAACCGAAGGACGCAATATGCTTAAACAACCAGTGAAGTTCCTTTGCGATGGAAATGAGATATTGAGCAAATTCAACAATGCGGTATGGGACATAAAACCGAGCCTTGCGACGGGAACCGCCTCCATGGAAAATGAAGACTGGACATGCAATGCGAAACTGGAGATCGACTACATCGGATTCATGAAATACAAGCTGGATTTCAAGGCAAAGCGCAAATGCCGCATCTCAAAGGGAAAGCTCAAACTTGACATATCAAATGCGGAATTCCTCAACCGCTGTGACTATTCCTGGAGCGGCGTCGGCTCAATTGTCTTCAAGGAAGAACCCGAGTACACTTCAAAACAGATGTATGCAGACTTACAAATGGGGGACATGGACGGCGGCATGTGCGTATATCTGCCACGCATATATCCCGCCCGCCGAAAATTTGATTCTCCATGGCTGAAAGCAAACAAAGATGGCATGCTGGAACTGGAATTGATCCACCGTCAGCTGGAACTTGATAAAAACGAAAGTTATACGGTAGAGTTCGCACTATGCCCCTATCCTTTCAGGCCGGATGAAGAACTTTGGAGAAAACTGTTTTTCCGTGCCGGAAAACATAGGAACTGCGATCTGGTCTGGGGAATATCAATGCCAATGATGAAATATTCCGGATGTCTGCTTGATGTGGCAGACGAAGCAGCCGTGCGCAGACATCTGGATGCCCCCACAAGACCGGAATGCTATCTGATATACCAGATACCCACATACATACTTGACTGCATGCCGCAATGGAAATATTTCCAGAAAAAATGGGTATCACCTCTTGGAACAGGATATAATGTAAACAAATCCCATGGAGGAACACTGGCGGCAGCAGACTACAGAGACAGAAACTGGCAGGACCTGTACTGCAAGAGCATGAATGAAAATCTGACCAAATACAATTGGGACGGAGTCTATTTTGACTGTTTCACCCCGGACTGGTTTTCCGACAAAGGCCAGATTCATTCCCCGGTCTTTGAGTGCAAGGCATTCCAGGAACGCATCTACAACACCCAGCGGCTCAATCGGCCGTCCTCAGTAACATTGAGCCACCTCGGTGCAGCACAGGCAACCACCCTGGGAATGTATTCAAACATAATTTTCATGGGCGAGCAATACCGGGGCACGCTGGTCAAAAAACCATACTACATGGACTCCATGAGCCTTGATAGATTCCGCTATGAAAACGCCGTAAAAATGGGTCCGGCAAGAATGTTCCTGCCACAATATACAAAAGTGGAATATATCGGAGATGAAACACTTACCGTACACGCTTCCATGCTGGCAGTCCTGCACAATCTCATGTTCGACCCCCATTCCGTAAATAAAAATGTAGAACGCAGAATAAGACTCCGCAAAATAGACTTGGGATTGGCTGATGTGAAATTCCTGCCCTACTGGAAGACCCAGGCAGCAAAATTGCTCAGTGCAGACAAAACCGACATTAAGATAAGCGTGTATCAAAAGCCAAATGGCGACTTTTTGGCCGCCGTATTCAACAACAGTTCCAAGGAGACTGAGTTTAAGCTTAATGCACAGGGCAATTTCACGAATGCAACATGGTATGACCCGCTGACAGACACTTCACAGGACTGGAAACCGGAAACCGCACTTAAACTCAAACCCTATCTGGGAGCCCTGTTTACTATAAAACGCTGACAGTAAACACTACATTCTTTCTGAACCTAAAAGTAAATCAGATCCTTTGCTGACTGATTTACTTTTAAGCAAATTTCAGGAGGGAAAGCTGCAATCAAATATTCCCGGAAAAACTCAAATAGAAAACTGCATATCTGAAATGCGCCGACAAATAAAACCATATTGTCTGTCAATGTACAATATTTTCACTGAGGGGTTGCAATATACAACTATAATTAGTATAATATCTAAAGATGCCCTGTTTTTTTTAAATTGTTTTGCATTGTAAATATCAAAAAGGAAAACTCACATGAAAAAGACATTCACACTCATCGAGCTTCTGGTTGTTATCGCAATCATAGCAATTCTTGCGGCAATGCTCCTGCCCGCACTCAGCAAGGCAAGAGAGAAGGCAAGAACCATTTCCTGCACAAACAACATGAAGCAGTTGGGACTTCTGATGGCTCTTTATACCAATGAGTCAGATGATTATTTTCCGGATATGACAACCATAAAGATTGACAATGACGCCAATAAGACAGTTTACGCATGGAACAGGCTTATGTATGTGACCCGTTCCGATTATTCCATGTGCGTATGCCCCTCATTTGACGACGGCGGAGAAAGTGCGTCCACGCTTTCTATAAAAAGACTGACCATTCCATCAACACTTTACTACGCTTACACCAATGTCTATTATCTGATGTATTCCATGAATCACCTGATTTACAGAAAAAAAGACGGCAAAATCGTAATTCCGGGAAAAGTCACTGCACTCAAGCAGCCCGGCGGCTATATGCTGATTTCCGAATCATACATGACCAGTAATCCAAACCGGGGATATATGTATCTCAACAGCGGGTACCATGCAGGCGGTTCAGGTACATATGTAGGCAATCTGGACCTGCGGCACGGACTCTCCTGCAATGTGCTTATGGGAGACGGGCATGTGGAAAATGCCCGTCCCAATATCGGCACAACAAAACGCAATACAACAGCCGAAAACAACGCCCACAAATCAGCTTTCTTCAGCTCCTCACTAAACAGAAAGCTCTGGTGGGATGAATTTGACGGCGCAAACTACTAATCAAAACAACATCAATACATGAAAAAGACATTCACACTCATCGAGCTTCTGGTTGTAATCGCAATCATAGCAATTCTTGCGGCAATGCTCCTGCCCGCACTCAGCAAGGCAAGAGCAAAAGCCCGTACTGTGTCCTGCACCAACAACATGAAGCAGATGGGCATCGGATGCGCTCTCTACGGCGATGCCTACGATGACTGCTACCCATACTACTTTTTGGACGGTGCAGGCGTGGCACACTACACCTGGCCCAACTTCCTGGCGTCAGTTCAGATGTCCCCCTCATTCTGCGCATGCCCTTCATGGATTATAGAAAGCGATGACAACACCTCACCCAACATAGCCAAAAAGGCCATTCCCACATTTGCGGATGTGGCAGGGGCATCATGGCAGTATGTGATGTACGGCTGGAATCCCAATCTGCGCAGAACATCACCCATCACAATAAACGGAAAAAATGTCAACTTCATCTCCGGACGCTCCATAGACGCCAAAAATCCCTCATCCCTGCTGATAGTAGGCGAATCATTTCAGGGAAACGGTCCCAAACGCGGCTGGTGGCAGATGGTAAACGCATTTACTGTGGGCTATGCAGGGAATGTGGATCTGCGGCACGAAGGCGCAGCAAATGTGCTTTTCGGAGACTTCCATGTGGAAACTGTAAGAACCAGCATCCATGTGACAAAATCCGCCCAGACTGCGGAACTGAACGCATACATGTCCCCACTTTTCAACAAAAGCAACACCAAACTCTGGTGGCTGCCGGCAGAATAAACTATTCAACCATCGGTAGAAAATCGAAACAATACTTTCAGAGGAGTCAGCAATGAAACATTATTATTCACACCGACATGTCGGTGTGAAGCCCATGGGCTTCACACTTATTGAACTTCTGGTTGTAATTGCCATTATCTCAATTCTTGCGGCTATGCTCCTGCCCGCATTGGGCAGAGCCAGGGAAAAGGCTCAGGAAACTTCCTGCGTCAATAACCTGAAAAATATGCTGACTGGCTCAAATCTATACACAATTGACTTTAAAAACCACCTGATATGGACTAATCCAAACACGGGTGAAGGAAGTCCAGAAAAAGATGGCGGATCAATATACTATTCAGGCGGAATAAAGCTTTGGGACACTACCAGAAAATGGCTTTTCTGGGGACATAGCCTGCTTAATTATATAAATGACCCGGAACTGCTGTATTGCCCCCTGTCAGAACTGCACACAAATGCAACTGTGATGGGAAGTGAAGCGGACGGACGGACGAGCTATACCTACAACGGGCTCCTTACCGAGAGAATCGACGGAAGTGGAGCCACTGTCCGCAGCAACCTGAAAATAACAGCCGTCAAATCTCCATCAAGCACAATTATTTTTTCAGAAAGAAACTATCTTGGGGCGCGTTTGCACATTTTACCAAAACGCAGTGCTGGTGCTTCAAGCTTCAACCTTTACATAGCTGACCTCAACAAGGCACATGGTGATGGAACCTTTGGGTACACCGGTCGGGTGGATGGTTCAGTTCAAACTATTTACGCTGTCATGGGTGCAAACTCATACAAACATTACAATCCCAAACACTGATAGAAAAACTGATCTACCCAACAATCACCATGTTTAAGAAAATTACCATAGCATCATTGGCGGCTCTGCTTTGTGCGGCAGCCGATCTTCCTCTTCTTGAGCGTTTTGACGCGACGGACGCTGTCAACGGAAACCTTTTAAACGGTGCAGCAATAGACACTGCAGCAGGGCTGGACAAAGGAGCTCTTAAAGCCGAAGGCAACGGTCAGGGCAACAGGGTCCTCTACACCACCAGGCTTCCCCTGACCGGCGGCAATTCCTACGCCATGTCTCTGAACTACCGCACATCCAAAATAAACAACTACTCCTTCCGGGTGGATGTTGTTTACGAAGGCGTGAAGGGCAAGAACCAATCATACAACATGATAGCCTCCAATGTCCGCTGGATGCAGAAGACATTTGATTTCACGGCACCGGAAGGCACCACCAGTGCAACTGTGCGCATGCGTCTTGTAAGGGCTGCAGCCGGAAGTTCACTTCTTGTGGATAACTTCAGGATCGAACAGGTTACAGAAGGCACAGCCAACACCGTGCATCTTACGGAATTTGCCACAGACTTCAATGAATGGAGCCTGGATAAACATCCCGTTCTGGATCATTTCATGCCGGGTCCCGGCGGTTCAATCGTAAAGGATCCCGCCGGTGCAAAATCAGGGGATTCCTATTTCAAGGCAATTGGAAACGGAACGGCAATGCAGTATGCTCTCTACATTGACAATATAAAAATGCAGGGCGGTGCAAACTATGTATTTGAGGGTTCCTTAAAGGCAACTGACGCATTCCGGCACAATGCCAATGGCATGCTTATATTCTTCTTCAAGGATGCGAACGGCACAGCCGTCGGCCAGTCCCGCTTCCATATCCGCAACACAGGCGATGAGTGGAAAGACATTAAGCACCAATTTGCCGTCCCCGCAAATTGCGCCTGGCTGGACATTGGTCTCAATATGCGCGACAGAAAGGAAAACGACATTATACAATTCGACCGGATTTCACTGAAACGCCAATAGGCGTTACTATGTTTTTCCGGCAAATGTTTAAACTTTAATATTACAGTATACAGTAGCCGCCGTAATCAGCGGCTGCTGTTTTGTTATAAAAACACAGGAGTTGAATGCAAATGAAAAAAATACTTGCGCTGATCACCATGGCAGCAATGTTCTGCTGCCTGGCCGTAGACTTTCCGCTGCTGGAGCGCTTTGACAGCCCCGATAGTATTAAAGGCACTGTTTCCGGAGGAGCAGTCGTATCCAAGGACATGGGCGTGGAAAAAGGGGCCCTCCAGGCCATTGGAGACGGTTCACCCAACAAGGTCATATATTCCGTTGAACTGCCTGCGCAGGGAGGAAAATCCTATGCTCTGGCATTTAATTACAGGACAGAGAACCTGCAGAACTATGCATTCCGCATTGATGTGCTCTTCGAGGGCGCAGCAGCAAAGCCCATGTCCTGGAACCTTGTGGCAAGCAGACACCGCTGGACTCACAAGATTTATGAGTTTACCGCACCTGATGGCGTCACTGGAGCCACATTGCGCTTGCGTCTGACCGGAGCTCCCAAGGGCAGCCAGCTTCTTGTGGACTTTCTCAGAATGGCCCCCATGGTCAACGGCATTGCCAGAGGCATACACATCACGGATTTTGAGACTGCATTTGACGGGTGGATATTCAACAAGCACCTTATCTTCGACCATTTCATGCTGGCCCCGGGAAGCAGCATCGTAAATGAATGGAAGGAAGCCAAAGTAGGTGAGGCCTTCCTGAAGGCAGTCGGCACAGGGGAACCGATGCAGTATGCCTTCTACATAGACAATCTGAAAGTCACAGGCAACTGCAGCTACATATTCGAGGCATGGCACAAGGCTACGGATATATTCCGCTTCAATGCAAAAGGAATGCTGATTTTCTTCTACAAGGATGCAAACGGCAAGGCAATAGGGCAGTCCCGCTACCATATACGCCCCACTGGGGGAGAATGGAAGGAGTTTCTGCATACATTCACAGTGCCTGCAAACTGTGAATGGGTTGACATCGGCCTTAACATGCGCAGGCTCAAGGAAACAGATGTAATACTTTTTGACCACATGCGATTCAAGCAGGGCAAAAGCGAAGTTTACCTGCGGACTGCCGTGGATCCGGACACAAAATCACTGGAACTGGTAAATGCACTTTCGGGGGATCTTTCCAAGGACAAAATCACTTCTTCCTCCATAATCATACGCAAGGCTGGCGCTTCAGAGGCGCTGGCAAAACTGGATGCCACCCCCGGTGAAAAGCTGACTGTTGACATTTCAAAATACACTGACGGTCCTTACACCATACAGTATGAAGTATCGATGCAGGATGGCACATCACTCAAGAGTGCCGAATGCAAACTCCAGATATGCAACAATCCGTCATGGAGCAATGATCTGGGAATACAGAAGCCGGATGATGAAGCATCGGCACCCTGGAAAAACCTTGAGCATAAGGGAAATACTGTTACTACCTGGAACAGCACATTTGACTTCAACGATTCAATGCAGCTTCAGGGCATAAGGCAGGCCAACGGCAAAAAACTCCTTTTGAAACCCTTGGAGTTCAAGATAAACGGACAGTCCATCTTCACCGGCAAAAAAGCTAACTGGTCTGGAGGGCGCAGCCTCAGCACAGGAACATCTTCCTTCGAGGGAGCTGGTTTCACAGGAACAATACAGGCTGGCGTGGACTACTGCGGCTTCCTCCACTATATAATTGACATAAAGGCTGCAAAGGACATTGAACTGGAAAACGGTGTTCTTGAACTGGAAAACCAGAAGTTGGATTTTGTTCACAGAAGCGACGACAGCTGGACTTCCATAGGCGCCATTGATCTTAATGCAAAAAAGAGCTGGAAGACAAAGCACTTCTTCAATGAGATCCACTTCGGAACCGTAGATGAAGGTCTTGCCTGGTATGCGCCAAAGGCATATCCGGCCGTTGAAAACTTTGAAAATGAGTGGTTCAGCATTTCCAGTGACGGCAGTGCAAGTCTCACAATGATAAACAGCAAGCTTGTCCTCAAAAAAGGTCAGTCCCACAGGATTGAGTTCGCCATCATGCCCTACCCCTTCAGACCGGCAGCTGAAAACTGGCGCACATTGCGCTTCAGGGCTGGAGACTACAAGAATCTGGACCTGATATGGCAGTCAAGCGGGCACTTCACATACGCCGGTTCAACTGCGGCAATATCAAAACCAGAAGAAATAAAGCAAATCATAGCCAACAAGACGGGCAAACTTCTCTTCTACCAGTTCCCCTTCTACATAATGGACAACATCCCGGAATGGTCATATTTTGAAAAGAAATGGAAAGGCATTCCAGCCAGAGCATACGATATGCGCTCCATGGGAGGAATGGCACACAAGGCAGATATCAGCCAGCGCACATGGCAGGACCTGTATCTGAAAATATTTGTAGATGCCCTGAACAAATTTGATTGGGACGGAGTGTACTACGACTGCTTTGGAACAGACATTTTCCAGAAAAACGGGGAAACCTATCACCCCACATTCGACACAAAGTTCTTCCAGGAACGCATATACAACGCCCAGCGCTTGAAAAACAAAAACTCGCTGACTATAACCCACATGGGCGGCGCACAGGCAAACACAGCGGCTATCTACTCAGATGCAGTCCTGATGGGCGAACAGTACCGTGCAAAATGCTCAGGCCACACTTTCTACATGGAATTCCTTACATTGGACGAATTCCGGTATGAAAACGCCGTAAACATAGGACCGGACAGAATGTTCCTGCCCCAGTTCCATGACAATGAAAAAATCAACAACCCGCTTCTGGGTTCCCATATCATGGGTCTTGTGCTGCTTCACAACCTGATGCTGTATCCCAACTTCATACGCAAGGATCTGGAACTCCGGGTAAGATACAGGCAATATGAATTCGGCATGGAAAACAGCACCTTCCATCCCTACTGGAAAAACGAAGACCACATCTTCAAGTCCAGCAATACTCAGGTTAAGACCAGCTATTACAGCAATGCAAAAGGCTATCTGCTGACCGCATTCAATCCCACAGCACAGGAGCAGAGCTTCAAACTTTCAGGAAAGAATACCGCCTGGACGGGCACAAGCTATGATGCTGCCACAGACAGGGAAACAAAAGTGAATGGTGATTCAACAATAACATTGAAACCCTATCAGCCGGCTTTCATAATAATCAAAAAGTGATTCTGTGAAATCGAATAGGAGGTAGGCGATTATTTCGCCTACCTCCTATGATTCAGCCCTTCATCCGCCCGCCGACGGACAGACTACTATGGCCTCTGCTGACTTCTTGCAGTTCGTTGTTACTGCGGCTTCCGAACTCAATCTACCACCGTCTGCAAGACCTCCCTTGGTACTCACACATTCCTTCTCCCCGTGAGACTGCCTCATTTACTGGCAACGATTCCGTATAGCTATCGGGCGTAAGATTGTTTAGCATCCTTACCCCCGCTGCCTGCCTGATGAGATTTCTGTTCGTCAGTCCGGGAATTTGCCTGCACCTTTCTTCAGATTCCACCTCGCGATGGACACCCTTGGTGTTCAGCTATATCCTTCCCGCTATCGGGCGGATTCGGGACTTTCCCCGTTGGAATGTGCGCTCGCAAGGCGCACTAAGAAAACGCCCTTCCGCAAATATCTGCGGGAGGGCGTTCTGTTTTTCGGAAATGCCGGGACTGCACAGCAAGACAAACTCTGCAAAACCAAATACTGAGGTAAATTCGTAAATAACGCGAAATCCCCCCTACTGAAAACTGTTTTTACCAGCCTGTCAAATCCCAGTCTGTGAGTTCCTCAAGTTCTATAAATGCGTCATTCACGCTATTGTGAAGTTCAACGGCATCCTCGCTGACCTTATCTTCAAACTGCACTATATCTTCTTCATACAGCATAGTGGCCGCCACAGCATTCTGATCAATATCAGGCAATGCGGCGGAAGAACCGCCTGACCAACCATTTTCAGGAAACAAAAGCCAGGACGCGCATATTACAACAACAGCTGCGGCAGTTGTGCGCCATACCCATCCAATCATTTTTGTGAAAGTGCCGCTGGTACCATATCTGGCATCTACCTCACCGTAAAGTGCATTCAGCATTTCCTGTCTTCTTTCCGGGGATATGCTGCCATCTGCACTTTTACCTGCTGCCACTGAATCAATAACATCTATTGCGCGGCGGCAACGATCACAGGTTAATGCATGCATTCTCCATTTATTGAATGATGCGCTGCCCCTGCCATCCTTCAAGGCATTGCACTGAAGGATACTGCAAGTGCTGTTGTCTTTTTTTGCGCTCATAGTTTTGCCCGTTCGACTTCAAGCAACTGCCTTGCCTTGTGCATTCGCCACAAAATGGTTCCTACCGGCGCATCCAGGATACCGGCTATTTCTTTAACTGAAAGTTCAGCTATGGCATAAAGTTCCATCACTTCCCTGTAATCATCACTCAACCGGGAAAGAAGCGTTTTTGCCAGGGCTGCTTCACTGTGTATCACAGCCAGTTTATGGGGAGACATTTCGTAAAGACGTTCCGGCGGTTCAGCATCCACAATGCGCCTGTCCTTTCTCAACTTGTCAAGGGCAAGATTGCGTGCAACCTTGAACATCCAGGGCGCGAGACTGTCATAGGCCAAAGTTACAGGCGGATTGACTATCAGCTTAAGGAAAGTTTCCTGTACTATGTCATCCGCGTCCTTCTGTCCGCAAATGCGTACAGCGTATGCCTTAAGACGCGTTGCATACTTGTTGAAAATAACAGCCGTGGCCTCTTTGTTTCCAGCGCAGATCTGCGCCAGCAAGTCAGAATCCTTCAATACAGCAGCATTCTGCTCCAATGCATCAGAGACAACACTCGCACACACACTACCATCATCCATAATGTTCCCGCTCCCCCTTATTATAGCTTTTGATTTCATTCAGGCTCCCTGAAATACTAAGGTGAGCCGCATATCCATAAACGCAAACAGCCACACGCATATTTGCGATTTCTAAAATATTTTTCTTTTTTTCAAACACAACTATGCAGTGCTCCCGGATGGGCATTTATTGAAATTCATGTCCATCCGGGATATATGCAGAAGCTATTCTTCAGAGTTCGACCATCCAGCCGAAAGGATCCTCTTCAGTTCCCCACTGGAGCGCTGTATAGTGGTCATACAGATTTTGGAGAACCGGACCAGCGCCTTCCCTGGGACCGACCTTGATCACCTGATCACCGCGAACGATTTCATTGACAGGTGTGATCACAACAGCAGTGCCGCAGCTGCCTATTTCCTGGAAACCGGCAAGTTCAGTGAACTCGATGGGACGCACATTGACAGTCATGCCAAGATGCTTTGCAAGCTGCTGCAGGCTCTTGTTGGTAACACTGGGCAGAACTGAATTTGAAAGAGGAGTCACATAGGCGCCGTCTGCATCAATTCCGATGAAATTGGATGTACCGAACTCGTCGATGTACTTGTGTTCCACAGGATCCAGATACAGATCGATGGGGAAACCCTTGTCATGAGCGATCTTATGGGGAAGAAGTGCCGCGCCGTAGTTGCCGCCCATCTTGACAGTACCGGTGCCGTTAGGTGCTGCGCGGTCGAAATCCTCTATGACCAGAGCCCTGACAGGCTTGAGACCGCCCTTGTAATAGGCGCCCACGGGCATGACCATAATGATGAAAGTATACTCATCGGAGGCGTTTACACCGATCTGGGGGCCTGTTCCGATAAGCAGAGGGCGGACATACATGGTCGCACCTGTGCCATAAGGAGGAACGAACTCCTCGTTTGCCTTCACGACGCGGCGCAGGGCATCCATGAAAAGTTCTTCAGGAACTTCCGCCATGCAGGAGCGCTGTGCGCTTCTGTTCAGGCGGCGGGCATTTTCCAGAGGACGGAAAGAGCGTATCCTGTTGTCAGCGGTGCGGTACACTTTGAGACCTTCAAATGCGTCCTGACCGTAGTGCAGGCATGTTGCACCGATGTGAATGTTTATGAAAGGTTCCTTCACCAGTTCTCCACCGTCCCACTTGCCGTCCTTCCAGACATAGCGGATATGGCAGTTAACATCCCTGTAAGCGAAATTGAGTGATGCCCAGTCGTAGCTCATTTTACTGTCTTCCTTGCTTGTTTTTTCTGTTTTACCTAATTGATTGCTTCAACGCATAATGCCTTGTAATATAAGCGTCCGCTGGAGAATGTAAACAGCATAACGAATCTTTTTCGCAGCTGTCACAGAACAGAAAAACAATTATATTCTGATGGATATCCGGAAAATTAAAGCCATGTTCTGTTTTATTCTTCATACTGATTCACCACATTTTATGCGGTAATTCAATTAAAACAGACAAAAATTGCACAACAACTGAAAAAAATTGTCTGTTTTTCTTAAAATCTGAAGGTCCGACTGACAGAGCAATTCAGTCCGGACAACATTGCCTGAATTGTCTGAATTGCCTGAATTGACTGAATTGACTGAATTGACTGAATTGACTGAATTGACTGAATTGACTGAATTGACTGAATTGACTGA
>JAZURH010000113.1:0-10498 GCA_045606125.1 Lentisphaeria bacterium
CAGTTTCGATAAGAAATAATGGAGCGTCGGCCCATAACTTTTGATTTTGCGCTGGAGCCGGATGATGTGGAGTATGTCTGTTCCAGGTCCTCCGGAGCTGGAGGACAGCATGTGAACACCACGGACAGCGCAGTCCAGCTGCGCTACAGCCTGTCTCATGTGCCAGAAAGGATGCGCGGAAGGATAAAGGGTAATGTCACAGGGGAGGGAATATTGCTGATAGACGCCAGAGAACACAGGTCCCAGCTGATGAACAGGGAGGCTGCATACGGGCGTCTGATTGAGATATTGCTCAATGCTTCAAGGAAACCTAAGGTCCGCAAGGCTACAAAGCCCACACGGGCAAGCAAATTGAAACGTCTTGCTTCGAAGAAAAAGCATTCGGATAAGAAAAGACTCAGGGGCAATACCGGGGAAGATTGAATATTCAAGTCTTATAAAGAGATAATTTCAAAAATAGCATGGAATTATCTTTAAAGAGACAGGGACGGCACAGGATGTGAGCCGTCCTTGTTTTTCAGGTTGCCTTTACGGCAGGTCTCCGTCTGTGTATCCAAGCCCGATATTGCTTAGAGTTGACAGGTCCACCATTCCGTTTTTCCGCTTATAAAGGTTTGGATGTCTTGCTGTAAAGTCCAAGGATGCCTCCGGGTAGAACTGTGGCGCATTGCATTCCACACCCATTATCGTCCCCACATATTGTGCAAGGCGCACATGTGGTATCATTGCCATGGAGGGATTGGACAGATCCTGCACCATAAGCTGCATATTGTTTTCCTTTGCCCAGCAGGCAGAGAGCAGGGCACCTGTCTGGCTTTTGCAGACTTTCAGTGCGACTCCTGTCCAGCCCAGCTTATGTCCCAGTTTTACGAATCTCCAGTCATGTGCGCTTTCATCCATGAATACGGGTTTGCGTTCTGAAACGCTGTGAATGTCGATTTGATTTGCCTCCAAGTCGTATGGGAAGGGCTGTTCGACATATAGAAGTCTGCTGAAGATTCCGGGTGCAGTTTCCTTCAGTTCATCAATTATTGAATTGACATATCCAGGATTTTTCACAAGACAGTTGAAATCCGGAGAAAGATGTTTAACTCCGTATTTTTCAGCAATGGCACCCACTTCAAGGAGACGGCGCATATCCCAGTCCCTGTCATTGCCGGTCAATTTGATTTTCAGGCAGAAGAGTCCGTCTTCTCTTATCCATTCCTCCAATGTGACAGGATAGCCGTCATCCGGTTCATTTCCGGTGCGTTCTGCATCCGTGAGCAGATCTTTTCCTCCCACAAGATGCCATACGGGCAGTTCTTTTTTTACATTCCGAAGCAGATAGTCTTCCGGATAGCGTCCTTCGAATGTTCCGTCTTCAAGGAAGAATGCCAGGTCATGGTTCATATATTTGGAGTTGTATGTGTCGTATGTACTGACTCCATTTGATCTGCCATAGGCATCATGAAGCGCAATGTCAAATGCGCTGTTGCAGATAAGTGCCGCAAGATGTGGAATGCCTTCCGGCAGAGTGAAACCGGCCCCGTGCGTCATGTGGTCCTTGAAGTTTTCTGTCTGCCACATTGGGGCAAGGGTGCGGCAGTATTCCACCATCCTGTTTTCCCTGTATTCAAAACTCAGTTCTGCGCTTGGCCATCCCCAGCCGACGCTCAACGGAGTTTCGCCATAGCCGCAGGCCGTGTTTCCGTCCCTGTTCATGACGGTCATTTTCACCCGGCAGCATACAATGGAATCGATCACCGATGTTCCGAACTTCAACGGCAGCCGCATTTTTATCGGCAGAAAATCCGTTTCGACTTTTTTTATGCAGACATCAGATTTTTTCATGTTTTATCTCACGGGAAAACCAGACCGTATGGGTCTTCGCTGTCGAAATGAGTCCAGCTCATAGCTCTTTCGTATTTAAGGAAGGCGTCGTTGATATTGTCTGCAAAAACAGAGTCTCCCACCTGTTTCAGCGGTGGGATATGCTTGTCGCAGTCAAAGAGCGTAAGCTTGAGCGGTCCCTGTACTTTGAAGGGCTTTATGGATGCCAGGTTTTCAATTCCATCCTTGACCTTTGCTGCGATTAGTTCGCAGCTTGCCGCGGGCATAAGGGCGCATGCCAGATGTGGGGAAAGTGCCTCCTTTACAACGGCAGTTCTTATGCCGGGTATTTTTTCAGTAAATTCGGCGCATATCTTGTCGTCACCGGATACCACTATTGTTGGTACGCCGAAATCTCCTGCAATGGCTGCTGCCATGGTTCCCTCGCTGAGAGTCAATTCATCGTTAACGACCCATTTTGAATGTGGTGTGATGGACACCTTTGTACCCGCCATGGCATGCATTCCCACAAGTACCATTGCATCAAAACTTGAATCCAGTTTTGGAAGCCAGTGCGGACCGGAACAGTTGGCTCCGTGTATTATGCGGCAGCGGCTGTCCAGTTCCTCGAAAAATATATTGTATCCGGTGCCGTGATTGTCATTTACATACACTTCATCAGCCCCCGCATCAAATGCGGCTTTGACCGCTGCATTTACTTCTGCTGTCAGTAGCCTGTACATCCTGTGCCGGTGCAGTATGTTTTCATACCCCGGGTCCCTGCGGTTTTCAAAATAGCAGAATCCGGCCACGCCTTCAATGTCAGTCTGTACATAGATCTTCATTTATACCTCCGATATTTTCACTATGCGGTTTTCGGCTGCACTTTTTACTGCAGCAAAAGCGATGCGGGTGGCCATTACAGCCGAATCGACACCGCATACTTCGTCTCTTTCCCCGTTTATTTGTTCGGTGAACAGATCTATTGCTATGGCATGCCCTTTGTTCGGTTCTGCCGTAAACTGCAGAGTCTGATCATTTGCCGCGGCTGCTTCACTGCATGCAGCGTTCTTTTTGGCAATCCATCCGGCTATGCCGCCTTCAGTTCCGATTTCCGGATGTCTGTCGTTGAGGAAGGGATATTTTATTGAGGCTGGCACTCCCGGTATACCTGCCGTCCTGACTTCGCACATGTGATCGACTACTACTATGGCGCCGTTTCCCATGGCTTCGTACAGTTCCTTCGGATATCCGAAGGTGCCGTTGGCACAGAGGTTCAGGGAGGCGATCTCACCGGTCTTGTACTTTATGATAATGGCATGGTTCAGCATGCCTGTTTCCATTGCCACGACTTCCTCAGGTTCCGCCTCCAGGAACCAGTTGCATATATCCGTAAAATGAGTCATTTCAAACAGCATGGGTCCGTGGGGGGCCTGTGTCTTATCGAATACCCAGCTTTTCCAGCTGTACCAGTCATCATTTATGCGCACATTTATTGATGCCTTGCCGTTGCTGTCCAGTGCCGGACGATCCTTTTCCCTGTCCCATCTCCAGTTGCATTGTTTGTTTTCCTGCATCTGTCTGCGGAATATATCATGTGCTTCTATCATGGCCGGGCTGCATCTGCGGTTATGACCGACGCAGAAAGGTATTCCGTATTTATGCACTATTTTCTGAATATCGTACATTTCCGGCAGATTTGAGGCCAGAGGCTTTTCCACATATACGGGCTTTCCGTTCTGAGCCGCAAACTCAATGACTGGCTTACGCAGTTTTTCAGTTGTGGCCAGGCAAACTGCATCCACCTGCGGATCCAGTATTGTCTCCTTCCAGTCCTTTGATATAACCGGAACTCCGTATTTATCCCTGCATTCCGCGAGTGCTGCATCCGACAGATCGCAGCAGGCATACAGATTCGCCCTGGATGATTTCGCAATGTTGGGAATGTGCTGCTGGCGTGCAAGAGCACCGCATCCGATGACCGCAAAATTCAATTTTCTGCTCATTTTCTATACCGTTCTTACATTTCTGAGGTTGATGTTCCGGTAGAAGCGTGTTTGTTTTAAGACTCAATCCGGAGATTAATATACACATTTTTGCTGAAAAACGCAGATTGGATTATAAAATATTCCGGGTTCTGCAGCTCTGCTTTTCAAGGATTGAAATCTACTGCATGTTTTTTGCCGTATTTATTTTTATACGACAAAGCCATCCTGTGTTAAGGATGGCTTTGTCATTGATCAGATCGCGATTTCCGTTTTCTGTTTACTTGGCTACGAAGTTCACCAGTCTTCCGGGAACGGCGATGCATTTTACAATGTTCTTGCCTTCAAGCGCCGCCGCTACAGCAGGATTCGCCTTGGCCAGTTCCAGCATTGCATCCTTGTCCGCGTCAGCAGGCATGACGATTGTCGCCTTCGGCTTGCTGTTAACCTGGACCAGAACTTCGACTTCTGCAAGCTTTGTCTTTGCCTCGTCATATTCGGGCCACTTTTCGTATGCCAGAGTATTGCCGTGGCCGAGCCTGCACCAGAGCTCTTCTGCGATATGAGGAGCCATGGGGCTGATGAGGAGAACAAGTGTCTCCATTGCCTTTCTGTTGCGTTTCGGGAGCCTGGAGAACTCGTTGAGGGCTATCATGAGCTGGCTTATGGCCGTGTTGAAGCTGAGCGCATCCACATCTTCTGTGACCTTCTTGATGGTC
This sequence comes from Lentisphaeria bacterium, assembly GCA_045606125.1. Classification (GTDB taxonomy): domain Bacteria; phylum Verrucomicrobiota; class Lentisphaeria; order Oligosphaerales; family Oligosphaeraceae; genus RGIG3456. The sequence continues at coordinate 4,517 of JAZURH010000113.1, forward strand.
TGGTGCAGAGTGCGTTCCGCATCTTTTGAGAGGGGCTCGTCGCAGATCTCCGGAGCAAGATCGCCGGTGTTCACATCGACTATAGAGCGCCACAGGCGGTTGAGGAAGCGGTTTACGCCTTCCACGCCCTCTGTATTCCAGGGCTTGACTTCCTGAAGCGGTCCCATGAACATTTCGTACAGGCGGAAACTGTCTGCGCCGTACTTGCTGATAATGTCATCCGGATTGACCACGTTTTTGAGGGACTTTGACATCTTGGCGGGAAGCATAGTGAGCTTTTCACCTGTTTCCTTATGGTAGAATCCGCCGTCATCCTTCTGCTCCACCAGATCGTTGGGGATCAGGACTCCCCGCTGGTCCTTGTAGGATATGCCAAGGATCATGCCCTGGTGTATGAGTCTCTTCCACGGTTCGGGAGTCGAGACCAGACCCAGATCATAAAGCACCTTGTGCCAGAAGCGTGAATAGAGCAGATGCAGGACCGCATGTTCGGCACCGCCTATGTAGAGGTCCACCGGCATCCAGTACTTTTCCTTTTCCGGATCCCAGCCCTGCTTGTCGTTATGAGGATCGATATAGCGCAGATAGTACCAGCATGAACCTGCCCACTGGGGCATAGTGTTGGTTTCGCGCTTTCCTTTCATTCCGGTTTCCCTGTCCGTGTACTCCAGCCATTTTTCGGCGCGGGCCAGTGGGGGCTCTCCGTTTTCTGTAGGCTTGTAGTCTTCCATTTCCGGAAGAGTGACGGGCAGTTCATCTTCGGGAACCAGCTTGACGGAACCATCTTCCATGTGAACCAGCGGGAAGGGTTCGCCCCAGTAGCGCTGACGTGAGAACAGCCAGTCTCTGAGCTTGAAGTTCACAGTCGGAGTTCCAATGCCTTTCTGATGCATCCATTCTATGATGGCCGCCTTTGCATCTGCAACTGCGAGCCCGTCCAGAGATACTTCTTCGTTTGAGGAATGGAAAAGGACTCCGTTTCCGGTCCAGCAGACTTTGCCCTCAAGTATGTCGTCGATTTTGAGTCCGGCTGCTTCCGCCTCGGCTTCCGTTGGCTTGAGAATGCAGATGATCGGGATGCCGAACTTGCTGGCGAACTCGAAGTCTCTGTCATCGTGGGCCGGGACAGCCATGATGGCGCCGGTGCCGTAGCTGATTAGCACATAGTCTGATATCCATATCGGGATTTTGACTCCGTTTACGGGGTTGATCGCGTATGCTCCTGTGAATACGCCTGTTTTTTCCTTGCTGCCCTCGGTTCTGTCCATATCGGACTTTGTTTTCGTAACAGCCACATATTCGTCAACGGCGGTTTTTTGTTCAGGTGAAGCAAGTTTTTCCACAAGTGGATGCTCCGGAGCCAGTACCATGTATGTTGCGCCGAAGAGGGTGTCCGGACGGGTTGTGTAAACAGTTATCTTGCAGTCCTGGCCTTCCACTTTGAAATCAACTTCAGCTCCTGTTGATTTACCGATCCAGTTTTTCTGCATTTCCTTTGTGCCGTCAGGCCAGTCCAGGCCGTCGATACCGTTGAGAAGCTGCTCGGCGTATTTTGTTATTCTCAGCACCCACTGGCGTATGGGTTTGCGGTAGACCGGATAATTTCCGACTTCGGAACGGCCGTTTATGACTTCTTCGTTTGCCAGTACCGTACCAAGTGCGGGGCACCAGTTTACCGGCTGCTGTGATTCGTATGCCAGTCCCTGCTCATAGAGTTTGCTGAATATCCACTGTGTCCACTTGTAGTATGCCGGATCTGTGGTGTTTATTTCCCTGTCCCAGTCAAAACTGAATCCGAAGGCTTCCAGCTGACGTTTAAAGACTCCGACATTTTTTGCCGTAGTTATGGAGGGGTGTGTTCCTGTCTTTATGGCATACTGTTCAGCCGGCAGACCGAAAGCGTCCCATCCCATTGCGTGGAGAACATTGTATCCGTTCATTCTCTTAAAGCGGCACCAGATATCGGAAGCCGTATATCCTTCCGGATGTCCAACATGAAGTCCTGCACCGGATGGATAGGGAAACATGTCGAGCACAAACAGTTTTTTTCTGGAATAGTCGCAGTCTACTGCTTTGAAAGTCTTGTGTTCCTGCCAGTATTTCTGCCATTTTGGTTCGATTTCAGCAGGATTGTAGTTGTAGTTGATTTCGCTCATCTTCTGTTCCATGGTATTTTGTCTTTTCAGCCGACCGGCTGTTTTTACTGTCCGTCAGCCTGATTGTCGTTTGCAACGGGGGCATCCATTTCGAAGATACCTTCAATATCCTTTCCGAAGAAGCCTTCCGGCGTCTGTACCTGGATCATGATGCCTTCTTCGTTAAGCTGCAGATTTTCGAGGAAGAAAACAGCTTCGTCCCTGTTCAATGCCTCGTACTTGTAGCAAAGAACGATGCTTCCGTCTTCCGTTCTGATTTCCTCGCGTCCCAAATCCTTTATGTTCTGGTCAGCCATGTTCGGGAGTTCCAGCTGTACGCTGGGTTCCGTGCTGACTTTGAAGTACTGGGCGTTGGGCAGTTCCGGCAGGGTTGCCGTTGCTTCGCGCCATGGCGCATAATGCAGTTCCGTGCCGCCCAGGAAGGCAACGGCTCCATTGTTGTGGGGATATGTTCCGAACTCAATGTTCTTTGTGCATTTGAGTTCTCCGTTGGCGTCAAGTCTCATGTAGCTGAGTTCCAGAAGTGCCTTCATGGCTTCGTCTTCGTTGGGGAACAAATATGCCACATACTTGAAGTTTTCCGGATCTGCGACGGATTTTGCCCAGAAGTTCTTCTGCACAAGCCCCTTTCCTTCGAAGAAGCTTGTGAATCTGGTTTCGTCCTTCTTTTTCTTTATTTTGTAGAATATGAAAGCTCCGATGCCGATGACCAGCAGTGCAGAAGCTATAATTACTATAACGAGAGTCGGGGATATCTGTTGCTTGGTTTCTTCCGCAGGCATAGACGCCTGGGCGCGTCTTTTTGCCTCTTCGCGGCGTTTCCGTTCTTCCAGTTCTGCCTTGCGCTTGCGCATGGCTTCCTCTGCCTGCTGCTTGCGAATTTCCTCAGCCTTTTTGCGCTTGGCCTCTTCTTCCAGTTTTTTTCTTTCTGCTGCTTGGGCCTTGAGTATTTCCGTCGGGTCAATTCTCACCGATACTGGGTAGGCTGCAGTGCTTAACTGTAAGGTCGCCGCCTGGGCATTTGCTGTTTCCGCCCTTAGAAGATTTTCCGCAGTTTGTTCATTAAGTGCCATCTGGGCACATTTTTCTTTTGCATTTTCCGCCAATTTGATGAGAAGTTCAGCCGGGGCATGCCAGCTGCCATCGAAGAAAGTGAAACCGGCGGCTTCGTTCTTTGCCGTGAATGCATTCAGGGTCTCGTTAAATATTCTGGAGTTATTCTGTTCAAGAAACTCCTTGCGGCCATCGGATATCCTGAATTTTTCGTTTCTGATGAAACGATTGCGCAATTCTTCGGTCTTCGCCCGATCGAATTTCAGTATTTCAGTTTCGTTTCCGGTTATACCTTCCATGTCGGCCCTGCGTATGCTCACCTGGCCTATGCGGAGATAGCCTCCCCGTTCGCCGTTGAACACGCCCTCGGCCAAAGATGGATAAAGGGGATTTTTCTTATACAGAACTTTGACACGTTCGCCTATTTCATAGAGCGGATATTTTTCCGTTGCCATTTTTTTCAATTCCTCATCGGTGGCGGCGGGAAATGCCTTGGATGCGGCTTTTTCCAAATTTTTTCTGGCTTCGACCAGACAGTCGTCAACTGTCTGCGGAACTGAATCCGAGGTATAGCCCTTGAATTCAGCGGACATGCTGCCGCCGACTGCCCGTACTGCCTTTTCGATTGAGTCTCCCGGCGAGGCAGTGAAGTGCTTTACAAGCTCATTTTCCGCCGTTTCGATTCTCTGCCTGGAAAGTTCTCCGCCCGGAATGACTCCCGGCAGGGAAATCTCCGCACGGACTGCTGCAGTCATCATCGCTGCTGCAAAAATGATAGCAAGAGTCTTATTCATGTGTTTCTCCATTTGGTATTTTAAACATTTCATTGTCTTCTTGTGCTCTGGATGTCCATGTAAAAAGACGCCCATTTCATATAGTTTATGCCAAGATTCTGATTTTCATAGCATAAAAAACATTTTTTTGATGAAAACAACTGCACATTGCTTTATAAAACCCGGTTTTGCGGGCTACATCAGGCAGATGCTTCGTATGCAGTCATCAAAATGCTCCTGTCCGTCAAGAATCTTTATTTCCACCCGGAGGAACATGAAGTCCCTTCCAAGCGTATCTATTTCCGGTATGCGCACTGCATCCTTTTCTGTTGTGACGAATATCTGTGCGCCGGCCTCTGCGCCCTTTTTGCAGAATGCCTCGATTTCTGATTTCTTGTATCTGTGGTGATCCACATATCTTTCTCTGTAGACTATTTCCGCTCCCAGACCGCTGATGTAGTTTTCAAAACTTTCCGGAACTGCTATTCCGCTTATTGTCGCCGCTTTCATGCTCTTGAGACTGGAAAGTTCCCATTGAGTTTCATTGAAAAGGCCTTTCAGGTGGCAGGGTACATGGTTGCATTCTATGATGGGGGCGCGCCAGTTGTGGCTGCGCAGGAATTTTCTGAGGCGTCCAAGGCTTTCCCTGCCATCGGACTTTGTCAGGAATATGTAGTCCGCCCTGGTTATGTTGCATATTGGTTCCCGTAACAGTCCTATGGGGAGCATTTCATGGTTGTGGAAAGGATTTGTGGTGTCCACCAGCACAATGTTTATTCTCGGGCGCAGCGGCATGTACTGAAATCCGTCATCCAGCAGGAGAGTGTCAGCGCTGAAATGCCTTATGGCGTATGATCCTCCGTTCACCCTGTCCTTGTCTACAACAACAGCCGTTCCCGGGGTATCTCCGTTTGCCAGCAGATTTCTTGCCAGCATGAAGGGTTCATCTCCTGCCTGCTGTGAATCAAGGATGACCTTGTTTCCGTCCGATACAACTTTAGGTGGAAATCTGTATTCCGACCCTGAAAAAAAATGCCTGACCTTGTCTTTGAACGAGCGGGGCTTGCTTCTGTATCCGCGACTGAGTATAGCAACTTTTCTACCGTGGCGGGACAGGGTTTTTGCCAGCAATTCCACCACTGGTGTCTTGCCAGTTCCGCCAGCAGTCAGATTGCCTACGCTTACAACGAAACTTCCCAGATTCTGCCGTTTGAGTATTGACTGGGAGTACAGCATGATGCGGAATTGCACGGCAAGTCTGTACAGATGGGACAGCATGAACAGAAATGCCCGGAACAATTTGTCGTATCCGGTCTTCTGTCTGCCGTTTATAATCTCCACGGCATATTGCTCTGTTTTTTCTGCTATGTCCCTGAATGTCATCTTGCGTTACCCTCGATTAAAAGGTGTAATTTAACATGTGGGGTGGCAATTTTCAATCAGTGGTACGAAAAAGGCCAGTGAGTTATTGGATAAAGGCTCTTATTTCTTCGTCCGGTTCCGGCGGAGGCACATTTACCATGCCTGCTTCGATTCTCTGTCTCAGCACTTCATAAAGGAGTATTGTCGTTGCAGTTGCCACATTAAGTGAATCTGCCGCCCCCATCATGGGCAGTCTGACTTTCATGTTTGCATTGTCCATCCACAGGCTGCTCAGCCCGAATTCCTCCGCTCCCACTGCGATGGCAACCGGCTGGGTCAGGTCCACATCCGTGTACATGCAGTCTGCATGTGGTGTGGCTGCCATTATTGCGATGTTGTTTGCCTTCAGCCAGTCAAATGCTTCGCGGGAACTTACTTCCGGAACAGGCATGCTGAACAGCACTCCGGTGCTGGAACGCACCACATTGGGATTCCACAGGTCCGTTCTTTTATCGCATAATATCAGGGCATCAGTGCCAGCCGCATCGCAGGAGCGGAGCATGGTCCCAAGATTGCCGGGTTTTTCTATCTGTTCTGCAACAAGGTAGAAAGGCGTTTCACCCGGAGTGATACTGTCC
>JAZURH010000114.1:0-4922 GCA_045606125.1 Lentisphaeria bacterium
GAGGACGACGGGACCATGCTGGGCTGCGCCCATGCAGAATATACCCTTGAAACTCCGGCGCCGGACATTGTGGAACTGCCTGTGGAAGAATACTGGAATGCGGTGCAGAGAGCATTGGATAAACTGCCGAAGGAAAAATACGATGCAGTTGCAATAACCGGACAGGCGGAGACACTTATAACTCTTGACAGGGACGGGCACCCCACGGGAAAGGCCATTGTATGGCTGGACAACAGGGCAAAGGATGAAGCAAAGGAAATGACTGAGCATTTCGGGCTTGATCAGCTTTTCAGGCTTTCCGGACAAACGGAGATACTTCCCTGCTTCCCGGCACCGAAGATAATGTGGATCAGACGCAATGAACCGGAGCGTTTCAGGAAAACAGCAAAATATCTTATGGTGGAAGACTACATAGGATGGCGCCTTTCCGGGGTGTTTGCCACATGTCGGGGATTAATGCCTTCAAGCATATATTATGACATACGGACCGGTTTCTATGACAAAAACATCCTGGAATATCTGGGCATTGATGAGGAACAGCTTCCGAGGCTCGCTTCACCAGGGGAAACTGTGGCAGAATATGACGGAATCAGGTTGGCAGCGGCTCCCATAGACCATGTTTGCGGAAATCTGGGAGCAGGTGGAAGTGTGACTGAAACCACTGGCTGCTCACTGGCGGTGTGCGCATTGTCTGATTCCCTTATATATGACAATGAAATGCGGGTTTCAACATACTGCGGGGCCGGGGAGAACAATTTCGCGCTTCTTCCCTGGGCGCCTACCGCCGGCATGCTTCTGAGGCATTTCAGAGATCATTTCTCCGGCGGCATGACCTATGACCAGCTTGGAGAACTTGCGGCTGCAGTGCCTCCCGGATCTGATGGGCTGCTGATACTTCCCCATTGCGCCGGAGCTGTTTCCCCTGTGACGAACCCGGATGCCAGAGGTGTTGCATGGGGGATCACTCTTGCCCATACAAAGGGACATTGGGCCCGCGCCATTATGGAATCCATTGCATTCCTGCTGCGTGACAATGTGGAAGCTTTGAAGGATATGGGATGTGCCGGGGATTCGATGTCGTCTCTCGGCGGTGCAGCTTCCAGCTCTCTCTGGCTTCAGATCAAGGCGGATGTGCTTCAGATGCCTGTAATTGTGCCTGCATGTCCTGAAGTTACCAGTCTCGGCGCAGCAATGCTGGCCCGGGGAGGCGACTGCTCCTCCATGAGGCGCACGGCAAGAACAGTGCTTCCGGGCAAGCCGGTATACGAGGAGGCATTTGAGAAATACAAAAAGCTCAATGCCTTGCTAATGCCGACCTTCTGAAGAACAGCATTCCCTGATTTGTTGTCATTTGCTGCCTCGGAGCTGTACCAGCAGTTCTTTTGGGGACAGGTGCTGCTGGCTGCGCAGAAAGGCGTAAAGATGGGGAAGATGCTTCATTCCTACTTCATCAGCAATCATTTTCAGTGAAAGGTCGCTTTGTGCAAACAGTTCCAGTATGCGGTTCATGCGCAGAATATTCCTGTATTTTCCCGGCATGATTCCGTATTCCTCGTTGAAAAGTTTTCTCATGTAGGGCAGGGAGTATCCGCCCAGTCTGTCATTCAGTTCTTTCAGAGAATATTTGAAATGCAGGTCTTCGTCAATGGCTTTTTTCATTGCTGCTGCTGCCGGATGACAGTCTGCGCCTTCCGTTGAGTCGGGTATCAATTCGGCAAGTAGAGATGCCAGCTGGAGACTTGCCTTTTCCCTGCCGGCTGGATGCCCGCTTGAAAAGTTTTTTACAGCGGCACTGAAAATATCCCTTAAAGCCCGAAGCCTGAATGACGGGACTTTTATTACAGTATTCAGAGGTATTTTGTTCAGGAAGCATTGCAGGGTGTCGGCTGTATAGTCAAGTTCAGGCATATCCAGCATTGCCACCCAGTTTTCCCGTTTTTTGCCTGCTGAAAAATGCAGTATGGTTTCAGGGTGTATCAGCAGCAGATATGATTCTTCCGGTGAAGTTATTTCTACAGGCGGCACAAGGGGCTTTCTGCTTTCAGAATAAAACTGCATATATTCGAATCCCCCGGTTATAAGGCACAGCATGTAGCTTTTCAAGTGCTGCGTCATTTTTTCAGGGCGGTTGTAGCATGACGCATAAAAAATGTCCATAATTTTGAAATTATTTCTTTAGTTTCCTTTTATGTAAAAAATTTTGTTTATCTATAAAGATAAAGTAGGATATTCTATTTGCAAATATATAAAATAAGTTTTATCTTTTAGATGTTTTTTTAGAAGTTCAGGATTTGCATATCCCAAAATATCATCAAACTCAAGGAGACAAAATGGGCAAGGTTTTTGACACAGAAAAAAAGATCCGCCTTGGTATCTGGGGACTCGGCCGGGGCCGCGCCTTTATTGAGCAGTGCAGAGAACTTAATATTGAAATAACTGCAGCCTGCGATCTGGATGCAGCCGCCCGGGAAGATTTCCGCAAAGTTTGCCCGGATGCCTTTATCACCGACAATGAGGATGAATTTCTCCGTCAGGATACTGATGTCGTATTGGTGGCAACATACTTTTTCGCTCATGCAAAGGACTCCATCAAGGCCCTTAATGCCGGCAAGCATGTCATAAGCGAAGTATCTGCGTTTTTTACTCCGGCTGAAGGTGTTGCCCTGGTCGAAGCAGTTGAAAAAAGCGGAAAGCTGTATTGCCTGGCGGAAAACTATACCGATCAGTTTGTGAAGAAACTCTGGCGTGAAGGTGTTTTCGGTGAACTTTCATACGCCGAGTTTGATTATGTTCATGAATGCCGCGGACTGTGCTATTCATATCTGTATGGCGATCCCATCATCCCGGGAAATACCGCCCACTCATGGCGTTCATGGCTTAATTTCCATTACTACTGCACTCATTCTCTTGGCGCTGCAATGGAAATAACCGGCAACCGCCCTGTGCAGGTGATCGCACCTGAAAGCAGCAAGACACTGCCCGGATATCTGCCCGGCAGCGAAATGGGCGCCATGAAGCCATCTTTTGTTGTTATGGACAACGGGGGCGTCATACGCAATCTTACCGGCAGCGGCACATCAAACTCCCATGTCAGGAAGATCTGGGGAAGCCGGGCATTTGTGGATCTTACGGAGGAGGAACCCAGCGTCGTGCTCGGACAGGCCGGAGACGGCATTAAAGTCAAGCTTAACCGTTCGGAGGACGAATTAACCAGGCTTGCCCAGAAGGCCGGACATGGCGGCGGCGATTTCTGGATGCTGTACTATTTTGCCAATGCGTTTTTCAACGGTACGCCGCTTTACTGGGATATCTATGCAGCATGCGATGTGACTCTTACAGGCATCATGGCGGTTAAGAGCCAGTATGCCAATGGAACACCTATGGAGGTTCCTGACTTCAGGGACAGAAGCGTCCGCGAAAAATATCGCAGTGACAATTTCGCACAGACTCATTTCGATCCCCGCAAAATATTCCCGGACAACCAGAATGTCAAGGAAACAAGCAAGTTCTCGCTTATAATGAATGATCTTCACAGGGCATGGAGCAGCAATGGAGTGCCGCTTCTGATCTCCGCTCTGGACGGTATTAAATTGTATCCGTACATGAAAGATTCCGAATCCAGGCTGAAAGTCCAGAAGCAGGTCCGTCAGCTTCTGCGTGATCTTTCTGTCATAGCCGGTGCATTGAAGCAGGCCAGGGCGCTGGCTGAGAAGTATCCGGATTCACTTGCTGCCGGCGCGCTGCTTTCATTCTGTGAATCTGCCGAACCGGAGAGAATGGCTGATGTGCCCAAGTTGAGGCAGGAATTGACGGGCTGGCTGCTTACGGCGGATCTTCCCGTACGCCATCAGCTGAAGATGACAATTGATGAAAAGACTCTTAATGAAAGCAAGGTTCCCGAGATTCCCGAAGGTTTTATTCTGCGCACATTTAAGAGCGGTGACGAAGAGAACTACATGAACCTGATGCGCCATGCCGGATTTGAGTACTGGGATGAGAAGCTGGTTGAAAGAGTTAAGGAAAACGCTCTGGAAGATGGTATCTTTTTCCTGGTTGAAAAGAGCACAGGCAGACTTGCCGCAACGGCAATGGCAAACAGGCTGAATCCGGAAAATAATGTATACGGCGCTGAGCTCGGATGGGTGGGCGCAGAACCTGAGTTCAGAGGCAAGCATCTTGCAACTATAGCCTGTCTGGCAGTCCAGGAGCGTTTCAGCAGGGAAGGCTATAAAAAAGCATGCCTTAACACGGATGACTTCAGACTTCCTGCTCTCAAGACATATATTTCCCTGGGATGGCTTCCTGTTCTTATGGACAAGGAATATGAAAAGAGATGGGATCGTGTCTACAAGAAGCTGGGAATGCAGCTGCCCTTGTCTCTTGAAAATGAGAATAAACAATCCGACAGCAATAAGATCTTCACAATTCAGTAACATGCTGTGAAACAAAAAGTCCCGGAAAAGTTTCCGGGACTTTTTGTTGTTTTTTCTATTTTACTGAAGACGATTTATTTGAGGAAAGGACAAAGTGCCATGTATTAGAAGGACAGCAGGCTGTCGTCTTGCGATTTGCTGTAAAAAACTGGCGCGCATGCTGTCTTATGCACAGGCATTTTTCTTTTTCTATTTGAACAGTTCATCTGCGAAATTATAGAACTGTTCCCAATCGTATGGAGTTATTGAATGGGGACCGGTTTTTACATGATAGCGCACATGATTGCCGATGGGAGTGTCCACAGGCGGCATTTCCATAGTCTCCAATCCCTTAAGACCATACAGATTCCAAACCTTTGAAGCATGGGCGGTTGCCAGGAAAGTTCCATGGGGATCAGCATTTAAGTCCCTGCTTGAACTGGTGACATACAAAGCCCGCGGTGCTATCAGACCAAGAAGCTGATGTGTGTCAAAGGGCAGTTCATTTTC
>JAZURH010000115.1:0-3972 GCA_045606125.1 Lentisphaeria bacterium
TTTTGACAATAGAAGTTATGGGATGTTTGCAGATTTATTCTTCTGTCTTGTAACGGGTGTATTTTTCTTTATTGTGAAAAACAACAATGGTATATCTGCGGTATATTTGTTGCTTACCCGGTTGTAAAAAAGTTGTAAAGTGAGGTAATGCTGTTATTGGAAAAAGTGCAAAAGTGAAAAGGCCTCTTTTGCTTGATTTTTTGCCGGCATGTTCTATAGTCATCAGGTTTTGTTTTTAAGAGTGATAGTTTAGATTGAACATTTTCAGGAGAATAATTGTCATGGGGGCGTCCGGAATACGTTATGCTGTCATAGGTCTTGGGCATGGGCACGAGCATGTGGATGCAATAATGAAGCATCCTTCTGCCGAACTTGTGATGTGTTGTGATTTGAACGAGGATATGTTCCGTGCTTTGAATTTGCCTTCCAGTGTGCAGTTTACCACGGATATGTCCGAGGTCGCCCGGCGCAGTGATATTGATGCGGTGGTGATCGCGTTGCCCACGGCGCTTCACATGGATTCCTCTATAATGATGCTTGGTGCCGGAAAGCATGTTCTCTGCGAAAAGCCTCTTGCTCTTACGCTGGAGGACGGTGAACGCATAAGGGATGCTGCTGCCAGAAGCGGCAAGGTGTTCCAGCTTGGTTATGAGGTGCGCTACTCTCCATTCCATCGCAAGGTCATGCAGATATGCCGCAACGGTGATATCGGGGAAGTGACAAATGTCTGGTGGAATATGTTCTGCTATTCAGATAGCAGCGGCTGGAGAGCCCAGCGTAAGCAGAGGGGTGGGAAGATTTTTGACTGCGGATGCCATTACTACAATATATTGGAGAATTGGGCAGGAGCTCCCGCAAAGAGGATATGTGTGTTCGGAAATATGCTGGGAAAGACTGGTCCCACGGCCGATCTTATCCCTGAAACGGCAATTATCATGTTTGAGTATGCAAATGGCGTGCGGGGTGTGTTCAATCTCAGTGAAAAATGCCCTAATCTGCAGGGATCAACATGCGGCGTTGCCGGAACGAACGGAAAAATCGAGGCGGACCCGTATTATCCTGACGGCGCCGGTTCCATATTTGTTCATGCCAACGGCGGTGAGTTCCAGTATAATATCGACATAAAGGATACTGGAAAATATGACTTTTCTCCCGGACATCTTGGGTTCAGGGAGCAGCATACTGCATTCATGGATTCTATCTTGAACGGGGCAGAAGTTCAGGTCACTGCCGAGGATGGACTTCAGGTTACACGCATCCTGGAGGCCATAGATCAGTCCCTTGCAACAGGTCAGGTTGTGGATTTGTAAACATGGCTGTACAAATTTCTGCTTGTTCTGTTATCGTTTGCGTGAAGTGATATTGGAGATATATTATGCTTCGTATTTGCCCGAGTGGTGGAATGGCAGACACACAAGACTTAAAATCTTGAGCTTTTTTAAGCGTGCGGGTTCGATCCCCGCCTCGGGTACTCTTTGCTTTTTCGCCTCAAACCTGCATGTTTGAGGCTTTTTTAATACCGGAGATTGACAATGCTGCGATACATAGCCAGGCGTGTGCTGTTGTTTCTGCCAACATTGATTGGCGTCAATCTTTTTGTGTTTCTAATGTTTTTCATGGTGAACACTCCGGATCACATGGCCATGCAGGCTCTTGGGGAAAAGGCGTCCACTCCGGAGCAGATAATGCGCTGGAAGTCCGCACGTGGATATGATCTGCCTTATTTTTTCAACGGGAAAGAAAGATGGGGAAGATGTTTTACACGAACGATTTTTTTCCAGAAAAGCGTAAAGCTTCTCTGGTTTGATTTCGGTGAATCAGATACTGACGGGCAGCCCATTGGCCCGGAAATACTTAAGAGAATACCTCCTACACTGTGCCTGGCTGTGCCCATATTTGCAGTGTCTCTTTTTTTCAATGTGATACTGGCGATGATCACTGCGGCACGCCATGGAACGCCCCTGGACTCGGCTGTGCAGTTCGCATGCGTGCTTTTGATGTCCGTATCCTCACTTATCTACATAATAGCCGGCCAGTATTTTTTCGGTAAGATGCTTGGACTTGTTCCTGTTTCAGGATTTCTTCCCGGGTGGGATATGCTGCGTTTTCTGGCGCTGCCTGTCCTGGTGGGTGTAGTGGGAAACCTGGGTGCGGGGATTCGTTTCTACAAAGTACTTTTTCTTGAGGAAATGGGCCGGGATTATGTTAGGACGGCCCGGTCAAAAGGACTTCCAGAGGAACGCATTCTTTTTGTCCATGTCCTCAAGAACGCCCTGATACCGATAGTGACAAATGTTCCGGTGCAGATGCTTCTTCTTATAATGGGAAGCATGATGATGGAGAAGTTCTTCAGCATACCCGGAATGGGACGCTATACCATATCCGCAATAAATTCACAGGATTTTGCCGTTGTGCGTGCCATGGTGTTCATTGGCTCGGTTCTTTATATGGTTGGTCTTCTTGCTACAGACATAGGATATTCCCTTGTGGATCCCCGTGTGAGACCGGGAGGGCGTGAATGAACGGATTTTGGGAAACATGGTTGTTCCGCAACATTATGACAGGTCTGCTTGTGCTGACAGTGTCAGTTGTGTTTGGTGTGCTTATGCGCCGGACGCCCTGGCGCGCCGCATTGCGTCGTATGTTTTCCAGACGGGCTGCTGTGATATCGGCAGTTGTGCTGGCGTTTTATGCAGTAGTGGCTATTCTGGACAGCGTAGGGTGGCGCAGACCACTTTTATCACCTGAAAGCGGTGAGATTCTCAAGGTAAACGGAGAAGTGGTTTATGACAGCGGTGCCTCGGCGCTTGATTATATTCTTGAGCCGCTGTCATCCATGAAAGAAGTGACATATTCTGCGCCTTTTGCCACTCATCAGTTCATCGCAAGGCCTCAGGAAACCAAATCCGGCGTGGTCATGGTACGCAAACCGCTTTCTCATCCCCGCAGGCATGTTCTGGGAACGGACATAATAGGGGCGGATGTACTTGTCATTTCTTTGAAAAGCATAAGGACTGGTATGATAATAGGTTTTGTCACCACTCTGATCGCCATTCCATTTGCGCTGATTTTCGGTCTTTGCGCCGGATATTATGGAGGCTGGATCGATGATACGGTTCAGGCAGTCTGCACGCTGCTCAGTTCTGTTCCTTCTGTGCTTCTTATTGCCGCACTTATGCTGTTTTTCGGGCGGGGGCTTCCCCAGCTCTGCATTGCCATGGGCATAGCTTCCTGGACTGGATTGTGCCGTTTGCTTCGTGGGGAGGCACTTCGTCTGCGTGAGGCTGATTATGTTACTGCCGCCGTTGGTCTTGGAGTCCCGGATTGGCGCATTATCCTCCGGCATATAGTACCCAATGCCATGCATCTTGTAATAATCAATGTTCTTCTGCGTTTTTCAAATGAGGTTCTTGCTGAGGCGGCTTTGACTTATCTTGGCATAGGAGTTGACGCGGAGACCATGTCCTGGGGTGTCATGATAAACGATGCCCGTGCCGAGCTTACCAGGCATCCTGTGATATGGTGGAAGCTGACAGCAGCCTTTTTATTCATGGTTGGTCTGCTGCTGCCTGCAAATATTCTTGGAGATGCTGCCAGAGACGCATTGGATCCAAGACTTGCCAAATGACGCCGTGTCTGCGGCGGGGGAGTTGTTGAATATGAAAATTAGCGTGCCGTATTACAAGGGGCATCTTGAGGCGGAAATTGATGAATCCTGCCTGAATGGCGTGTTTGAGTCACGTTTGCCGCAGCCCGGAGATCAGGAGACAAGCGTTGATATGGCTCTTGATAATCCCATCGGTAGTCCCCGCCTGGAGGAAATTGTTAAGGACAGGCAGAAGGTGGTAGTTATAACCAGTGACCATACACGTCCCGTTCCCAGCCGCATAATTATGCCGCGCATTCTTGAACGCATAAGGGCAGGGCGTCCTGAAGCGGACATAACCATACTCGTTGCAACCGGATTCCACA
>JAZURH010000116.1:0-2546 GCA_045606125.1 Lentisphaeria bacterium
CTCCTTGGCTCACAGAACGACATGGCTACGATCCGACTTCAGATTATTTTGTGGGGCTTACACCTGAAATGCAGGCTGAATTGATTATGCGCACCATATATCAGGAAAGCTGATTTTTAATCAATGTAATAAAAAAGCCGACCAGACGGTCGGCTGAATTGTTATGGGACTGCAGTTCTGCTACAGGGCCATCTTGTAGATGTTCAGAATATCATCGTAGTCCAGCGGTTTGTCTCCCACCAGCGTTCTGGATCTGTTTCTTGAGCATCCCATTGCCAGGGTTTCCAGATCTTCCTGCTTGACGCCCAGGCTGCGCATGTTAATCGGCATACCTATGGAAGCATAGTATTCCTCCTGAAGTGAAATAGCCTTTTCTATGGTTTTTTCAGGATGCTCGAAATCAATGTCCACATTCCATACTCTTGAGGCATACTGGAGCCAGCGGTTAATGTTGTTTTTGTATACATATCTTGCCCAACTGCACCAGATAGCTGCAAGACCGGCGCCATGAGCCACTTCCGGGTATATGCCGGATACCTCATGTTCGAACTGATGGACCACGAGCTGGGCACCGCGTCCGCATTGAGTCAGACCATTGTGGGCCAGAGAGGATGCCCACATCATGTTTGCTCTGGCTGCGTAGTCGTTTGGGTTTGCCAGGCAGTCTTTGCCTGCCTGGAGCGCATTTTTGATTACAGCTTCTGCGATTGCGTCTGTGAGTTGAGTATCCTGTCCGGGGCAGAAGTAGCGTTCGATGGTGTGCATGGAAATATCCACTGCGCCGCATGCTGTCTGATAGGGGCTTACGGTAAAGGTCAGTTCCGGGTTTTCTATTGCGAAATCCATTCTGTTGCAGGGTGAGCCGTAACCCCGTTTTTCCTTTGTATCAGGATTGGTTATAACGCAGGAATTGGACATTTCCGAACCAGCCGCCGACAATGTGAGGATCGCGCCTTTGCGCAGTGTGTGTTTCGGCGCTGCTTTTCCAAGTGAGAAGTCCCATACATCCGTATCGGGATTTGCGGCTCCGTTTGCTATGTCCTTTGCCGAATCCAGCACGGAACCGCCGCCTGCGGCCAGAACGAAATCCACTCCTTCGGCCAGGCACAGTTCAATGCCGCGGCGTACCAGGGGCAGTTCCGGATTTGCAACTACTCCGCCCAACTCAACAAAACTGATATGCTCTGCTTCCAGGCATTTCCGCACTTTGTCAAGAAGACCGCTTGCCTGTGCGGAGCGTCCGCCGTAATGCAGCAGAACTTTTTTCGGATTGTATTCACTTATGATCTTTCCGACTTTCAGTTCCTCGCCACGCCCGAAATAGACTTTTGTCGGCGTTTCGTATATGAAGTTTTCCATTTTGCTGTCCCTGGTTTACTGCATGTGTTTAAAATTGGGCGGGCTGAATATTTTTGTTCAGCCCGTCTGATGTCCGGCTGTATTTTTTATTCCACGAATTTGAGGAAGCCGTACATATTGTAGTTATGGTGATCTCCAAGAGTCATTGACGTGGCGATGACTTCCACCGGCTTTGACAGCTTGTTTCTTACTATGTTGAATCGCCATGAGTCTCCGGCCGCGGGCTTGTTTTCCTCGAATGCTGTGAACGGGATAAAGGCCTCGCAGCTCCAGCTGTCCTCGTTTACTATGGCCCTGGCTTCCATGCCGGGGATCTTTCTGCTTGAATCAGTGGGACCGGGGAGAGGCAGTACGCGCTGCAGACCAAAGTAGATATTTCCGTTTGCATCAAATGCCATCTGGTACTTCTGTTCGTGGGGAGTCGGCATGAAGAATATTTCATATCCGCAGTTGCTCCAGAACGACTTCTCAGATACAGGTTTTCCGGGGGCTTTCATGCTGAAGTAAATGCCTTTTTCATCCCATGCTACTTTTACTTCAGGCGTGAATGCCGGCTTTTCCACCTTGCCTCTGGGGTTGATGAAAGTAAGCTGTTCTGCGCGGGTCCATATTTGTTCATCGGCCTTACCGTCAAGAGTGATCTTTTCTTCTGCACCGAGTTTAGCTGCCTTGAACTCAGGTTTCTTGTAGGCGTGTATCTGGTGCTGTGATTCGAAGTTTGCCGCCCATGGCATGGCAAATATCTTGAAGCGTCTCATTTCTATAGAATCCGGAGGAATGGCAGCCTCTGCTTTCTTCAGAAGTTTTTCCATTTTTGCGATTACCCTCGGGGGATAGGAGGGGACGGCAGTGTCCTGCTTGAGGTATGCCTTGTAGCAGTCTTCCTTGAGCAGTCTGTGGAACTTTATAAGATATTTGCCTGCCTTTTCGCCATAGAACAGGGGGAAATGCTCCTCAATGGCGGCATCTGCATCCCAGTCAGGATTCCACATGCAGCGGAAAGCCGAATAGAATGAACTGTAGTAGGGCAGCTGCAGACCGCTGTCGAAGAAAAGATTTCCTCTGCCCAAATATTTTCCCAGTGCTTTGGGGATTTCGCCCACCAGTTCGCCCATGATCGCACGGCAGTAGGGATTGTTGTACTCGTCATAGAGCCAGAGGAAATTGACGGGGTGGCCCAGCACTTC
>JAZURH010000117.1:0-6726 GCA_045606125.1 Lentisphaeria bacterium
ACGAGGATTTGCCAGAGGATGCCAGGACGATTTTAAAGAATATGCGTGGAGATTTTCAAGACTTGGGAGATGCTTATATGTTCAAAGAAGCGTTACGCAGTATTTATCGGCAGGCAAAGGATTCATACCATGCCAGAATTGCTTTTCACAGATGGTGCAAACTGGCGGAAGAGACTGGAATTCCGGAATTGTAGACAATGGCAAGAACAATTCGGGATAAACTGGATGGAATTGTGACCTACTGGACATTCCGGCATATCAGTAATGCCAAAATGGAGGGATTCAATAATAAAATCAGATGGCTGATAAAACAGGCTTACGGTTTCAGAGATCGTGAGTACTTCAAATTGAAAATCTATCAACTGCCGGAAATTTCAAGCTCAAAGGAGATATGAGTTTATGTCACAAACCGTCGAAGAGGCAAATTATTTATATTTTTTTGACAATATAGCACAGAAAACTGTTCCTTTCATGAGGACACTGGTTCGCAGAAATAAAAAATGGGTAGTATAGAGTTTGGAAAACTCTCTGTTTGCGTTTGAGGGGGATTTAAGAGGGGGGCAAGTCCCCATCGAAATCTGTAAAAGTTATAGGAAATGCCTGTTTTATAGGTTTCGACTCATTTCAAGCGGGTCGGATGGACGATAAGATTAAAAATGACGTTTGGAAAATTCTCTGCCGGAACCTGTTTTGAGATAGGCTTCAAATACAACAGCTTTTTCTTTGGTTTCAAAGGCAATTGCCGTTTGGATACGCCATGGCTTGAATTTTGATGTGTGCGGAACTTCTCCAGCATTATGCTTGGCAAGACGGGCTTGCAGATCTTGCGTTGAACCCACGTAATGATGCGTTTCTGTTGCAATGTCAGTTAAAATATAAACGTAATGGAAGTTTTTCATAAATGAACCTCTTTCCCGATACCTGACGCAGTAGTCCGCCTTCATTTTATTACGGCGGGACAGACTTCCTCGGCTGCTTCGCATCCGCTTTCCGTCTTGTCAATCTCTCCGCTGTTCGCGGGGTGGCTTGCCCAGACGTAAAAAAAGCCGTCAGAAAATCTGACTGCTTTTGGAAGTCTGGTGGAGGCGCGGGGACTTGAACCCCGGTCCTGAAGAGACTTCCTGATGGCTTCTACATGCGTAGCACGCGATTAAAGTCTTAGTCCCCGTTTCTGGTGGCGTACGCACACGACAGGGAAGCAGCAGTCTGTAAAATCTTGTCCATCAGCCCGCCTGCACGGCCTCAGGACCAGCCTGATTCATGCGCCTCTACAACTTATCAGACATGGGCTGAAGAGACGTCGCGGGTTCAAGCCGCGAGTGCGATTTCGTTGTTCGCAGTTATTTTTTTGACCGATGATTAAGGAGGCCAACGGTCATCCTCCGCACGCGACCATCATTCTGCCTGAGCAGTCGAAACCAAATCGCCCCCATTTTACTATAAAAATGAGTTTATGTCCGGTAATATAATACAAAGGAACATTTATACAAACAGACACAGCATTTTCAACCATTTTCGGGGACGGCATAGTGTAAAAGCTATGCCGCCGTTGAAGAAAAAACTCAGTATTCTGCCGTCAAATTGCTTTTCCAGTGCATATTAAAGGCATTACTGTTATCATCCTCATTTTTACATTTTCGTTTTCTTCCAACTATGTCTGCTGTGACCTGACTACTGCCTGTTCTCTTCACTGCTTTCTGTTTTCTTTTCAGATGTATGCCCACCGCATCCGCAGCTGCATTTTCCGCAGTTGCCGCCACAATCCCTGTTTTTCAGGGCATAGCGTACTGCCAACACAAACAGTACAAGAATTACAAGACCTATTATTATATTCGCAACCATAGGATCTCATTCTCCGTCTTATTTTTTATCAATGACGATCTTCGGTGCTGGTCTGAACACCGCAAAAAGCACCAGAACAATAACCAGCACGGCAGCTATCTGTCCAACTCCGAACGGAACTCCTGCCCAGAAGAAAATGCCGAGCCTGAAGCTGACCAGGGCCAGAAGATATCCGACAAGCATCTGGAATCCTATTGCCACACATCCCCATTTGGCACCGCCCATTTCACGCCATGTGGCTACGATAGCCACAATGCAGGGCGGGAAGAAAAGATTGCACACCATAAAACTGAATGCGATCAACTTGGCATACATATCACGCATTGCCGGTTCCGTGACACTTGCAGGAACCATTGCTCCAAAGAGAGCCTGAACGCCTTTCAAAGTTCCTCCGGGAACATCCGGGGACAGCATGGCAAGAGTGGCGGTCGCCTGCTCCTTTGCGATTTCGGCTGTAATACATGCCACAGTACCCTGCCAGCTGCCAAATCCGAGAGGTTTGAATATCCAGGCGAAGAAAGTGCCTATACCGTGAAGAATGCTGCGCTCGATTCCCTCAGGCGTTCCGGGATCGACAAGACTGAAGCTCCAGTCGAAGTTCATAAGAATCCAAAGCACCACGCAGGCAGCAAAGATTACAGTACCGGCCTTTATTGCATATCCCTTTCCCCTCTCCCAGGTATGTATGAATATGCCTTTCAGGCTGGGCATGTGGTATGCGGGAAGCTCCATCACAAAAGGAGCGGACTCGCCGGCAAACAACCTGGTCTTCTTAAGTATAATGCCGCCGACAACAACAATGGCTATTCCCAGAAAATACATTCCGGGGCCCACAAGATTGCTGTCCGGGAAGAAAGCGGCAACTATCATGGCGATGATGGCCACCTTTGCACTGCATGGTATGAATGTGGCAAGGATTATGGTCATGCGCCTGTCATTCTGATTCTCAATGGTCCTGGTGGCAAGGACGGCTGGAACGCCGCACCCGGTTCCGACCAGCATGGGAATAAAGGACTTGCCCGAAAGGCCGAAACGGCGGAAAAGTCTGTCCATGATAAATGCCACACGGGACATATAGCCGCAGTCCTCCAGAAAAGCCAGAAACAGAAACACGATCAGGATCTGGGGCAGGAAGCCGAACACAGTTCCAACGCCGCTTATGACGCCGTCCAGCACAAGACTCTTGACAAAATCCCCTGCCCCCGCCTTGTCCAGCCATGATTCCACAATCCCGGGTATGCCAGGGATCCAGAGACCGTACTTGGAGGGATCCGGTGCATTTTCATCGGATGCAGTCGCCCTTGCCTCCATATAGGCCTTGTAGTCCACAATTTCCCTCCGGTCTATGACACCGCTTTCCTCATCTTCAAAATATACGGGTACTTCTATGATGGAAGCAAGCTCAGGATAATCTATGCTGAAGCCCTCTTCTTCTCCGGCTTCTTTCCTGTCGCTTTCAGCATTCATGCTCTTTTCAACCGCCCTTGCCTTATCCAGGACTGCAGCCTTGGAGGCAGCATCAGCTTTCAGAAGCGAAACATATTCTTCCGCCATTTTCCTGTCTTTTGCCACGGCTGAAGCAGCCTCTCCCTTCCTTAAAAGATCGGCTGCTTCGGAAGCCCCGGTTTCAAGTTTCTTCAAAAATGACGGATAATCCGACATGGCATTTGAATATGCACTTTCAAACGCTTCAACGCGCATAGCGGCATCGTTGTACTCGCCAGAGACGCTTTCCCATGTTTCAGGTTCAAATTCCGCTATTTTGGATTTAATGAGATACTCAGGTTCATCTGGTAATTCAACGCCATTCGCCCATGCTCTGGCACATTCAAGAAGCCATGCATGACGCATTGCCGCATTTGCTGCATCTATCCCCTCATTGATCTTTTTAAGCTTTTCAGTGGGATCAAACAGGTCCTCGGCCTTTGCATTGCGCTTTATGACTTCATCGGATGTAAACATCTTCGAATCGCATGTCCATGCCATGAACCATCCGTCCCCGAATACGCCGTCATTGGCCCAGTCAGTCATCCATGTACCAACCGTGGATACGGAAATCCAATACATAAACCAGACAACAATGGCAAAAAGCGGCAAGGCCAAAACCCTGTTGGTGACTATCTTGTCTATCTTGTCTGACATTGTAAGGCTGCCCGGAGCCGCCTTTTTCTTTATCGTCCTGCCGACGACTTTCTTGATGTAGGCATAGCGCTGGTTGGTTATGATGCTCTCGGAATCATCATTCATCTCCTTTTCACAATCCACAATATGCTCATCAAGATGTTCCATAACATCAGATGGAATATTCAATTCCTCCAGGACCTTCTCATCCCTTTCAAATATTTTGACGGCAAACCAGCGGATATTCTTCTTTTCCACCTTGCCGTCCAGTGATTCCTCGATGTGGGCCAGCGCATGCTCCACCGAACCGGAGAACACATGGGGGCATTCGACCCTCTTATGGGCCTTTGCAGCCTCTATGGCCTTTTCCGCAATAGGAAAGCAGCCGTCCCCCTGAAGAGCGCTTATGGGCATGACGGCGCATCCCAGTTCCTCCGACATCCTGACAATGTCTATCTCGTCGCCGTTCTTCTTTACAAGATCCATCATGTTGATGGCAACGACAGTTGGGATGTTAAGCTCAAGAAGCTGGGTCGTGAGATACAGATTGCGCTCGATATTAGTGCCGTCTATAATATTAATTATCGCTTCCGGCTTGTCATTCACAAGATAGCGGCGGGAAACAACTTCTTCGGGCGTATACGGAGACAGAGAATATATGCCGGGTAAATCCTGAATTACGACTTCGGAATGCCCCTTGAGACCGCCCTCCTTCTTTTCGACAGTCACTCCGGGCCAGTTTCCAACATACTGGTTACTGCCTGTAAGTTCATTAAACAGAGTGGTCTTTCCAGAATTTGGATTTCCTGCCAGGGCGATCTTAAGAAGCCCCGTCATTTCCTCCGATTCACTTTCATTGCCGGCGTTCCGGATGGAAACAGGCGTTTCACCGGAAGCCTGGCCTTCCTGGGGTTCACTGCCGGCTGATACCCCGGAAACAGCCGCGGCGGAAAGTTCCTCCACCTCAATGGCCTCTGCATCGGCTTTCCTTATAGAAAGTTCATATCCACGCACAGTAAGCTCCATGGGATCTCCCAGAGGGGCCATCTTGCGAACCATGACCTCCACTCCTCTGGTAATACCCATGTCCATTATACGGCGCTTCAATGCCCCTTTGCACTGCAGGCTGACAACTCTTACCGTGCACCCGACGCCCACATCCTTAAGTGTCATCTTGTTCTCCATCAGCATATCTGAAACTTTTTGACTTGTTTACGGCTCAACCACGCCTTACACGAGAATATTGCAGGCCATCTCCATCCCAACAGCCACCCGGGAATCCTTTACGGAAAGAATCACATCCCCGCCGGACTTGCTGAGAATTGTCACTTCCTCATCAACCACAAAGCCAAGCTCAGCCAGGCGCAGACGCACAGCCGCATCCCCGCATATCTTCTTTACTGTAACGGTATCACCCGCCTGAAACACTGTAATCGGCTGCATGCAGAAACTCCTTGTACTGAATACATTGACCTAATTTTTTCTCAAGAGGAAATTTCAACAACAAAGCGAAATGCGCAATAAAATGGACACAGCGGCTGAAACAACAGCTGAAAACTGCACTTTCCTGCCGTGGGAAGCACTGTCGACGCCAATATGTTAATATCGATACGCATTTCAAAGACTGTTTCGAAATCAAACCTCAAGTAAATAAGGTAGCCCAAACTTTATTTTTTTCAAATTAGAATCGTAAAAAAATTAAATCTGACTAACTGCATGAGACTATGGTTTTTCCAGCACAAATCATCTTGCATAAGCACCCATTTACAATATTAAGGAATTTATACGGCACAAACCGCGCCCGACACAAAGAAAAGTCACAATAAATTAGTCAAGACTCACTAAATAAAAAACACATCATCCAAGACTGACACCCCCGCTTATCTATCCAATGCCCCAAAAAACAATTAAAAAACTGCATTTCTTATATTATTTTTATATTTTTTTTGCTTGTTTTTACAAGCAGATGCACTAAATTCACATTTTTTCAGGAGGTGATTTCAACTCACTTTGTGCTACGGAACCATTGACGACCTTTTCCCATGTATAGGACTTATGCTGAAGCGTCTGGCATACTACACTGCCTTCGGTTACATAGTCATTGCCGTCGTCGACCGTCTGTTCCAGGGCAGAAACTTCACCAAGGAAATGATGATGACAAAGGACGAGGTGAAGCGTGAATACAAGGAAATGGAAGGTTCCTCCGAAGTCAAGCAGGCGCAAAGACAGTTCAGGGACGAGATTCTAAACAGTCCAAATCCCGTGAATGACACAAAAAACGCGGATGTCGTAGTTACCACCCCGACTCATCTCGCCATTGGAATAAGATACAGAATAGATGAAGCCCCCCCTGCCCCGAATAGTCGTGGCAGGAGCAGACATCAATGCAAAGCTGATAAGGGAAACTGCACTGGAGGAAGGAATACCAATAATGGGAAATGTGCCGCTGGCCCGGGCGCTGTGGGAAAATGGACGCGTGGAGGATTTCATTCCCGAGAACCTGATAGAACCGGTGGCCGAAGTCCTGAAATAGGTCAAAAAGCTCAATGACGCCAAAATAGAGGAAGAAGAACTGGATTCCGTAAATCTCTGACACTGATAAACTACCCTGATCAACGGCAGAAAAAACATACACCAGGAAAAACAGGAGAAAAAAAATGCGAGTATACATTTTAACAGATCTGGAAGGACCATCAGGCGTGAACGGCAGACCTGCTCAGGATCCCGGCAATCAGATAATAAACCCTGAAACAGCAAAACAGG
>JAZURH010000118.1:0-5108 GCA_045606125.1 Lentisphaeria bacterium
GCAGCTGCAGGACCTGAACATGAATACAATGTATTTGGAATCTGCCTCCACTTCGGCTGGGGACCCTGGGACTCTTGCGCCTATGGTCTCCCATTCTACTATTCCGCACATTCTTAGGCCGGATATTGTCAGACCCGTTTCTTCATGTATCTCCCTTATTACCGAGGCCGTGACTGACTCGCCCGGCTCGACATGGCCGCCGGGAAATGTGAGACCGCACCAGGGATTTGTTGGCTTGGGCAGCCTGTGCTGCACAAGAACCCGTCCTTCGCTGTCTTCGATCATACACATGTTGCAGAGAGTGGTTATCATTGAAAATATCCGTATTAAGTTTTTCTTCCCACGCCGGGGAAATTGTCCGCCCCGGCTGCGGTTCAATTAAAATAATGCCTCAAGAATAAATTGAATTCGTATGTGTGGAAAATAATTCAGATACCTTTATATTTCATGACTTTTTTGTACATTTCCGGTGTATTTTTACGAAAAAGTACTGTTTCAGACAAAAAAATATTAAAATTTGCGACTTGCGAATTTGACTTTGTTTATTTCTGTCGTATAGTAACGGCGTTTTTCTAAATGTCTCCTGCTGTAAAACAGGAATGAGGCACAAGGATAGATGCCCACGTAGCTCAGTTGGTAGAGCGCATCCTTGGTAAGGATGAGGTCATCGGTCCGATTCCGATCGTGGGCTCCATTTTAATAAGCTTGGACATTTTTAAGAAACACATAGGTTGTGGGGCGATCGGCCCCGTAGGTTGAAGTCCCATAAAAAAGGATTACAGAAATGGCTAAAGACGCAGGAAAGAAAGAAGTATTCAAGCGTGACAAGCCGCATGTGAACATCGGCACAATCGGTCACGTTGACCACGGCAAAACAACTTTGACAGCCGCCATCACAATGGTTCAGGCAAAGAAGTTCGGTGGTGATGTCAAGAGCTATAGCGAAATTGACAATGCACCTGAAGAAAAGGCTCGTGGTATCACAATCAATACAGCTCACGTCGAATATCAGACCGACGCACGCCACTATGCGTACGTTGACTGCCCCGGACACGCTGACTACATCAAGAACATGATCACCGGCGCAGCTCAGATGGACGGTGCTATCCTGCTGGTCGCAGCCACTGATGGTCCCATGGCTCAGACACGTGAACACATCCTCCTGGCCCGCCAGGTTGGTGTTCCCGCAATCGTCGTCTTCATGAACAAGTGCGACATGGTTGATGACCCCGAACTCCTCGACCTGGTCGAAATGGAAGTTCGCGAGCTCCTCTCCAGCTACGAGTTCCCCGGTGATGACATTCCGATCATCAAGGGTTCAGCTCTGAAGGCTGGCGAAGCTATCATGGCTGGCAAGGATCCCGATTGCGAAGAGTGCAAGTGCATCACCGAGCTCATGGACGCTGTTGACAGCTACATTCCCGAACCTGTTCGTCCTCTGGATCAGACATTCCTCATGCCCATCGAAGACGTCTTCTCAATCGAAGGCCGCGGTACTGTTGTTACAGGCCGTGTCGAGCGTGGTATGATCAAGGTCGGCGAAGAAGTCGAAATCGTCGGTATCCGTGACACAGTGAAGACCACTGTTACTGGTGTTGAAATGTTCCACAAGCTGCTTGACCAGGGTCAGGCTGGTGACAACATCGGTGCTCTTCTCCGCGGTATCAAGAAGGAAGATGTGGAACGCGGTCAGGTTCTTGCCAAGCCCGGTTCAATCACTCCCCACAAGAAGTTCAGCGCAGAAGTCTATGTTCTCAGCAAGGAAGAAGGCGGCCGCCATACTCCGTTCATGAACGGTTATCGTCCCCAGTTCTACTTCCGTACAACTGATGTTACCGGCGCTCTCCAGCTCCCCGAAGGCGTCCAGATGGTTATGCCTGGTGATAACGTGCACATGGAAGTCGAGCTCATCGTTCCCGTCGCCATGGAAAAGGGTCTCCGTTTCGCTATCCGCGAAGGCGGCCACACTGTTGGCGCAGGTCGTGTTGCTGACATTATCGAGTAATATACCCGATCCGGCAGTCATGGGGTTCTTTCCCATGGCTGCCTGACGGAGCATAAACAAGGTACTGAAAAATGCCTCGCGAAATCGTGATTTTAGCCTGCACTGAATGCAAGCGCAGGAACTATACAACAACAAAAAACAAGCGCAACACTCCCGGCCGTCTCGAGAAGAAGAAGTTCTGCCCCTATGACAAGAAGCAGACTCTCCACAGAGAGACACGCTAAGTGGCTTGTAGCGGGTTTTGTTGTAGCCCGCACCCAAATGACGTCTTAAGCAAGTGAGTAGCTCAACTGGTAGAGCGGTGGTCTCCAAAACCGCAGGTCGCAGGTTCGATCCCTGCCTCACTTGCCAATTTTTTTATTCAGGTGCCCTTGATCCCGGCTTCAGCCGGATGCGGGGGCTGCAATGTCCAGGACAATTATGACAAACCCTATAACAGCAATTCAGAAATACTACAACGAGACTATGGTCCAGCTCAGGAAGTGCACATGGCCTTCCCGCAAGGAACTCTATGAGTCAACTATAGTTGTAGTCAGTTCTCTGGTGATACTTGCTGCGTTTGTCCTTGTGGTCGATTGGATAAGCGGTTTTGCCGTAAGCTTCGTGACAAGCGGATTATAATCTTTCAGGAGAATCCCAGATGTCAGAAGCAGAAAGCAAAGCACGCTGGTATGTGCTTCAGGTCATGTCCGGCAAGGAGAACAAGGTTTATTCATACCTTGATTTCATTTGTTCCGGTGACGCAGCCAATGTAGTCGAAGTCGATCCTGAAAAGCAGCGCAAGTACCGCTCTCAGTTCTACGGTCTTGTATATGGGATTTATGAAATAAACATTCCCTATGAGATCATAGAGGAGCGCAAGCAGGGAAAGAAGACGGTAAAAGAGCGCAAGCTTTATCCCGGGTATGTTCTTGTCCGCATGGAGTTGTATGACAATGACGGCAGGCTCATTCCGGATAACTGGAATTTCATCCGTGAGACCAAGGGAGTCATTGGTCTTGTCGGCGGGCAGATACCCGTTCCGCTGACGGATTCAGAGGCTGCCGAAATGATACGGATCAATGATGAGGCCGAGGACGAGAAGTCACGCCCCCGTGTTCAGTACAATGTGGGCGAGTCCGTTATCATCAACGAAGGTGCCTTTGCGAATTGCGAGGGTGTTATCGAAGCGGTTGATGACGAGCGCGGACGCCTTAAGGTATCGGTCAGCATATTCGGCCGTTATACATCGGTCGAGGCAGAATTTTGGCAGGTGGAGCGCCCCTGAGGGTGTTCCAGGATTTAGTCCCAATTAATAATTAGGAAAAGTGATTGCGGGAGAGTGCCTGCAGCTCTGACCACAGTCACCAGTGAAAGAGGTTTTATGGCAAAGAAAGTCGTAGCAGAAGTGCGTCTGCAGATTCCTGCTGGTGCCGCCAATCCTGCTCCGCCGGTTGGACCGGCGCTGGGTCAGGCAGGCGTCAACATCATGGAATTCTGTAAGCAGTTCAACGCGGCGACCCAGGGTAGCCAGGGATTGATTATCCCCGTGGTTATCACGGTTTACCAGGACAAATCCTTCACGTTCATCACCAAGTCCCCGCCGGCAGCCGTTCTTATCAAGAAGGCAGCAGGTCTTGCATCAGCCGCCAAGGCGCCTGGTCGCGAGGTCGTCGGTAAAGTCACACGCAAGGACTTGGAACAGATTGCCGAAATGAAGAAGGCAGACATGAACTCAAGGACCCTGGATGCCGCTGTAAAGGTCATCGCCGGAACAGCCCGCAGTATGGGAATCGAGGTGGTCGATGAAGAGAAGTAAGCTTTATCGTTCCCGGATGGAGAAGGTTGACAGGACGAAGTTCTATGGTCTCGATGAGGCCGTGGAGATTCTCAAGTCTATGCCATCATCACCCAAGTTTGACGAAACCGTGGAAATCGCTTTCCGTCTCGGTATCGACCCGAAGCAGAGCGACCAGATGATTCGTGGTGCATTGGTGCTTCCTCAGGGCACCGGCAAGACCCAGAGAGTCTGTGTCATCGCAGAGGGTGAATTCGCTCTCAAGGCCAAAGAGGCCGGAGCTGACGAAGTCGGTTATGAGGAACTGATTCAACGCATCAAGGGCGGTTGGTTTGAGTTTGATGTTCTCATCGCAACTCCCGCTGCCATGAAGGAAGTCAGGACACTTGGTCGTGTTCTCGGACCCCGTGGTCTTATGCCGAACCCCAAGACCGGCACTGTGACAGAAGATGTCGCAACTGCAGTCAAGGAAGCCAAGGCAGGCCGTGTGGAATACCGCTGCGACCGCGCCGGTTGTGTTCATATGCCGGTTGGTAAGTTGTCCTTCGATAAGGCAAAGCTGATTGAGAACCTGGAAGCGGCATACGCGGCTATGCTCCGTGCACGTCCCGCAGCAGCCAAGGGTATCTACATGAAGGCTTGGACCTTGAGCTCGACAATGGGTCCTGGCATCCGCCTGGACATTAAAGCGGGAGCAAAGGCATAATGAGAGCAGAAAAGAATTCGATGGTTCAGGAACTGGCCGGTCTTCTTGAAGGTCGTTCAGCCGTCCTGATCAGCTATCAGGGACTTACTGCAAATGTGTTCAACGGCTTCCGTGCCAAGGTGGCAGGTGACGATATCAAGGGATCATGCCACGTTGTGCCCAACAAGCTGTTGCAGAAGGCTGCCGCCCAGATCGGTCTTACCGCTCTGGCAGAGGCTGAGCTTTCCGGTGACACAGCGCTGGTGAGCGGCCCTGATGCCGTTTCCCTCGTACGGGCTGTCAAAGAGTTCGCACTTGCCGGCGGCAAGGACACCAAGGTCAAGGTTAAGTTCTCCTGCGTTGAGGGACAGCTCCTCAATGTGGCTGACACCATGGCTCTGGCTGATCTGCCCAGCAAGGAAGTCATGCAGGCACAGCTGCTTGGTCTCATCCAGGCTCCTGCGGCCGGTATTGTACGTGCGATCAACGCCAAGGTGGCGAGTATCCTGTACGTTTTGAATGCTTACAAAGCAAAGTTAGAACAGACTGCATAATAAGAATCCGGAGGATAGAAGGATGTCCGAAGAAAACACCGCAATTGATGAAAAGATGGAATCATTCGTTTCATACGTGGAGAACTT
>JAZURH010000119.1:0-6567 GCA_045606125.1 Lentisphaeria bacterium
TTCATATTCGTGTTCAAGATGGGCATCGCCGGAGCGGCGTACGCCACCATACTTTCCATGATGATAAGCTCCTCCTGGGTCATGATACATTTCTGCTTCGGGCACGGTGTACTCAGGCTCAGATTGAGCAAAATACGCATATATCCGAAAACATTCCTGCCCAAAGTCCTGGCAATAGGAATGGCGCCCTGCCTCATGCAGATAGTCCAATCCTCCATTGCCATACTGCTGAATCACTGCCTGAAGCACTATGCTTCGGACCAGTCCCACGCGACGCTTGCCATAGGCGCCCTCGGCATAGCCAATTCCGTACTTATGTTCCTGCTCATGCCCGCATTCGGCATAATGCAGGGAAGCCAACCCATAATAGGATACAACTTCGGAGCGAAAAACTTCCTCAGGGTCAGAAGGACATTCAGAATTGCAGTGTTACACTCCACCTTGATATGCATTTTCATGACAATCATGATGATCATATTCGCAAGATATTTCGCAATATGCTTCAGCAATGATGCGAAGCTGATCGAAATCTCCACATACGCGATGCGGGTGGCATGCACCGGATTCCCGTTCGTGGCCGTGGGAATGCTTACAACCAGCTACTACCAGTCAATCGGACGGGCTGGAATATCGCTTTTCATGAGTCTCTCCAGGCAGATAATATTCCTTTCGCCGGCCATCCTGATCCTGCCCATGATATTCGGACTCAAAGGCATCTGGTGGAGCGGACCGGTGGCCGACTTCATAGCAGGCATGGTGGCGGCCTCATTGTTCATATACGAATGCCGGCGCCTGAAGAAACTCGGCACATGCGGAAACTTACAGGGAGCAGCGTAATATGCAGTTTTCAGCAGAAGAAATCAAAATAAGAACAGAACGCCTGACCGGGGAACTGTCAAAAGTAATAGTTGGACAGCAGGATGTCATTGAACAGCTGCTGATAGCCATCTTCGCGGGGGGACATGCCCTGCTGACCGGAGTACCTGGCCTGGGAAAGACAATGCTTGTAAAAAGCATCGCCCGAATGCTTTCCCTCTCATTCAAGCGAATACAGTTCACACCGGACCTTATGCCATCCGACATATTCGGCACAGAAGTTCTTGATGTGGACGCGGAAAGCGGCAAGCGCTCGTTCCGCTTCATCAAGGGGCCCGTATTTACAAACATACTCCTTGCGGATGAAATAAACCGCACGCCTCCCAAAACTCAGGCGGCGCTCCTGGAAGCCATGGGCGAAGGACACGTGACGGCAGCCGGCAGGACGTATATGCTGGACAAGCCGTTTTTCGTGCTGGCGACCAGAAATCCCGTAGAATCTGAAGGAACATACCCACTGCCCGAAGCCGAGCTGGACCGCTTCATGCTGAACATCTCCATGAACTACCTTTCCGTCGAGGACGAAGTGAAGATGGTGGCAAGGACCACCGCACCGGACATGGAGGAACTTGCCCCTGTGCTTGATCCTGGAGAACTTGCCGGAATACAGCAGAGTGTCAGGGAAGTACCGGCTCCTGAAAATGTGATCGAATACGCCGTGGAGCTCTCCGCTGCAACCCGCCCGGGAAAGGATGCGGGGGAAAAAATAAACTCCATGGTTAAATGGGGCGCAGGCTCCAGGGCGTCGCAAGCCCTTATCATGGCGGCAAAGGCAAGGGCTGTGATGCAAGGGCGAAAAAACGCCGCCATCGAGGATATAAAGGCTCTTGCCCTTCCTGCACTGCGCCACAGAATGGTCATGTCGTTCCGTGCAAATGCAGATGGTGTGACGCCGGACGACATAATCGGGCACCTTGTGAAAAAATAATCTTCTCCCCGGGAGTCTGAGCTCCCGGCCTGCAGAACAATACAAAAGAAAGGGCGGCACATTTAACATGCGCCGCCCTGCTCTTATTCTGCTTGAATAATATTATTTTGCGTAGAATGCAGTCACCTTGTCAATGGCTGTGATAACATCCTGCATATCGCTTTCTGTGTACCTTTCATTGGCGTAGATGATGAAGTTGTTGGCCACAGCCAGTTCCGTGTTGCGCATGTCGAAAACGGGATTCCTGTCCCCCTTGTATTCCGGGCACTGCCAGGGATAGCCTGTGTTGCCGAACACGCGCTGTTCCTTGAACCACTGTGAGTTGCAGGGAATGTTGTTGTAATCGGCGCCCACGGGGATACCTTCTGCATTGAGAGCATTGCAGAAGGTGTTCTTGTCGCACTTGAGGGCATTGGTGTCGATCGTCAGGCGGAAGAACCAGTAGACGCACTCTGATTCGGGGACCTGCCAGCCAACCTTGACTGCAGGGTTGCTGAGAAGAGCCTGCTTCAGCATTTCGCCATTGCGCCTGCGGAGATCAAGCATTCCGGGAAGTTTCTTCAGCTGGCAGCTGCCTATGGTGGCGGCCAGATCATCAAGATTGCAGTTCAGACCGGCCCTCACATTGTAGGGCGGAACCGGGGAGAATGTCTTGCCTCTGTCTGCAAAGCACTTGCCTTCCTTATGAAGATTCTCATCCATGGTATAGACAACTCCGCCCTGACCACCTGTGCAGTGATGCTTGCCGCTCATAGTAGAGAAGGCGGCAATGTGGCCAAGGGTGCCGACCTTGCGTCCCTTGTAGGTGGCGCCGTGGCACTGGGAGCAGTCTTCGATGACATACAAATTATGCTTTGCCGCCAGGTCCATGATAGGATCCATGTCGGCGGGCTCACCGGCGATATGGGCGACAATAATGGCGCGAGTGCGCTCGGTGATGCGGCTGGCTATGCCCTCTACGCTGGCATTGAACGAACGGGGATCAGCATCGGCGACAACCGGAACGCATCCGGCGAAAACAACAGGCATGCACCCGCCCGGATCGGTGATGGGGGGAACTATAACTTCGCTGAGAGCATCAAGATTAAGGGCGCCGAGAGCGCAGAAAACGGCATTCGTACCAGAGTTGACTCCGTCAGCATAGCCTCCGCCCATCCACTCGGCAAAGTCCTGCTCGTACTTCTTCTCGGCGGGACCATTATAGTTGATTGTTGCACCTGTTGCAAGGGAATTGTCGATAAGGGCGTTAATGGCCGCGCGTTCCTCTTCACCCACAAGATTGCGGGAGGGGAAAGGTGTCTGCCGGACCTTTGCTCCGCCGTTGATTGCAAGTTCTGTCATGGCACTCTCCGAATGATGGGTTGATCTCTACTGATATTAAACACTAATTATACCAATGGCATAAAATGAATACCAATGGTATAAAATGTAAACCATTACAATATTTTGTCAAGACAGAACTCCACTAATTACATAGACAACATAAAAAATCCCGCACATACCTTCCAAGGACTGCAATTAAGAATTGCACGCTGCATATAAAATACCAATTACACGATTTGCCGCAAAGGTACTTTTATCATTTCGTAATGTCCCTTTTCCACCATCCAATTTCCAAGTTAAATAAGTATAAAACATATAAGATTCGCAAATCCGCATAAAAAACAAATTTGTAAATGTGCAAAATTTGTTTATGAACAGCAGTAGTTTTGGACGAAGGCCATGACTTTTCCGTTGGGCTGATTTCTCTGTACCCAGTACTTTCGCCACTCTTCCGGATTTGCATGCCGCTTCAGGATTATCCTGGCGAAAGCCTTGCTTTCATAGGCAGAATAGAGATCCTGGACGATTTCGTCCAGCGATATATCGCCTTCTGAGTTGCAATTCAGTAAATCCATGCTAATCTTTTGCTGCATCCCTGCTCTCCTTATTTTTTTATTGGTAGTGCTTTCAAAAAATAGAACACAGATGCATTTCTTCAAAATCAATTGTTAGTCAACAATTACTGCACATTATCAATATTTTACTTTCTTCTGGCAGCATTGGCCGTTACTGCCATTTCTGCCGAATGTACCGGTATGTAGCACAAGAGTTACAAAAACAAACAAAATCTGATGGAAGTTCGAGTCAAAATCAACCGCGACATAGCCGACTTTATCCACCAGACTGCAAAATGCGATCAAAAAAAATGAAAGCGGATATTAAATTACGTTACAAGAATATTTTATTGCGGGATTTCCGTACGGTCAAAGATGGTGAAATCATTAATTTCAACATTGGTACAGCCGCTCATGGTCCTGCCACGCTGGCTGTATTGAAAAAATATCTTCCGCAAGAGGTAAAAATCACTGTTTGGGCAGATGCTCCACTATCTGTGGATCTGAAAGAAATGATGCAGCGCCGCTTTCCTGATATCCTGATTGTTTGGGGTGATTTGACAAACAATCCATCGGAAGAATTACTGAAAGCAGTTGATTCGGCAGATCTTTTTTTGATATCTTCCGGATCTACGATAGCAGATTCAGTACATCGCTCAATGGAGCACTTCAAAAAACGTACCGGAAAACCAGCCGCCGCTTATGCCATCGGCTGTACTTCAGGGATTCTGCCTTGGATCAACAGTCTGGATTTCGCATGGCTGCGGGATCCGACTGCAGCAGAAATCGCAAGTTCTTCCGCCTGCAAACTTACCGGATGGGCACCGGATGCAGTATTTGATTTTGATGCTGTTGATCGTGACGGTGTCGAAAGATTTATGAAAGCAAATAGTCTTGCTGCCAATAAGTTCATCTGCTGCATTCCAGGTCAACGCAATACACCGCGCTGGCAATATTTCGGCACACCGGTCAATCCGGATAAGGCCGCTGAAAATGCCAGATTCGAAGAACATGACAATGCTCCACTGCGTGAAATAATCAAGATTGCAATACAGGATTTCGGTCTGAAAGTCCTGATTTGTCCGGAACAAAGAACCGAGATCGCTCTGATTCGTCCACTAATTTACGACCGCCTGTCTCCGGAACTCCGGGAACATTGCATACCGATGGATACCATGTGGACGCCGGATATCGCTTTAGGTGTATATCAGGCATCCCGCGGGGTTTTTGGTGTGGAAATGCATTCTCAGGTCATGGCAGTAGGCAGCGGTGTGCCCGGTGTGCTGCTTCGCCATCCGGTCTTTGGCAGCAAAAGCGAAATGTGGAAGACCATCGGGATTCCAGAATGGCTTATTAACACAGAAGACCCGGATTATGCCACAAAATCTGCTGCAACGGCACGGGATATTCTTGCACATTCAGAGAAAAACAAGACAAAACTTCTTCGTGCCCGACAGATCATTGATCGCGCAAACCAGAATGCTGTACAGCGTTCCTTTTTTATATCACATACAATGAAAGATGATTCTGAAAATTGAATGAGCTGCGCCCCGGGCGCGGCACAGCCCTCAGCGTCACTATGCTGAAGCAAACATCCCTTGCCAGCATCACCCATTCAATCTTCGCAGCAAACATGTTCAGCATCCCGGCAAGGGAATTTTTTGTACTCTATTTACCGGACCTTGCCAAATAAATACCTGTCAATCAGCAGATACTATGTATCCGGAAATTTAGGTTTCATATTAACAGGCAATTCAGCTAAAGGTGCCGGAGAACAGCGATAATCAACCAATTATATGACCGCTGCCGTAAAGGTCTTCCGGTTTTTCACTCATTGAATAACAACCGAATCCAGCTGGAAAGAATCAGCGATCATTTTCAGTTCTTCGGCGTGATGCCCCACACCAAGTGCGAAATGATGCGTAGGTCCCTCCATGCTCCATCTGCGCAGGAAAGTGCGGACATCCGGCTGGAATTTCCCATGAGTGTTGGTATTTCCCGTCGGCGGAATCGGCCCGGGCAGGGATTCCCCTTCGGCAATGATGAACTTGAATTTTCCCTTCTCATTCACACCGATACTGAGCAGGGTGATCGGTCCGGTTTTGATATTAAACTCGACTCCGGCTCCAGAACCCGGTTTACCATGATACTTTTTCAGACTGCGCAGCACAGGTTTACGGTCTGCGATATTCACATGATGCGGTCCGTCGTGTCCCACCAGCACCGTGTCCCGATCGAAATCTATGGGATGGAATTCTGCAAAACTGCCGCCGATTTCCAGACGGTCCATGATCAGCATGGCGATACAGGTCTTGATATCAAATTCGCCGCACATGGGAAATCCCGCACCGGTAAGCAGTGAATTACCGACAATGAAATTAGTCACAAGTTTCC
The DNA here is from genome assembly GCA_045606125.1 of Lentisphaeria bacterium. GTDB lineage: Bacteria > Verrucomicrobiota > Lentisphaeria > Oligosphaerales > Oligosphaeraceae > RGIG3456. Next base: position 6,076 of record JAZURH010000119.1, read on the forward strand.
GCATTTCAGATTCAGGCTGCGCTTCATAATAATACGCAAAACCATCCAGCTTCTTTTTGGCAATGAAGCGCTCCAGTGCCACGCCGATGCGTGACGCCGTCAGCAAATCGGCATCAGTCAGCTTTTCAGCAATCCAATCTGCGCCGGGATCAGGCGTATCAAAGAACTCCAGGATCCGTCCGGACATAACTTCGACTTCCGGATCATTATCGGTCAGAGACTGATATTCGACCATTATCTCATCCGCTTCGCAGGGAACGGCATGGGCGCCGAATGCCGCAGTTACAGCGGCGGGATCGGTCTGCATGTCCAGCATAGTATCCAGCACATGCCCCATCAGCCCGATTCTTGCCCGGCGCAGATCATGCCTGACATGCGCGATCCTGCACCATTGCCGGATCCGTTCGTCCGCTTTCGGATCATTCCCGAGGGTCCCGACAATGACATCTGCCACAGGTTTGCCCATACGGATAGCCACACCAGTAAACTCGG
>JAZURH010000120.1:0-1858 GCA_045606125.1 Lentisphaeria bacterium
CATGGCTACGATCCGACTTGCCCACTTCGACGGCGAATGCACAGAAGTCGGAATGTATCTTGCAATGAGCCGCCAGGCTGACCGCGAAGGCTATCCCGAAGTGGCAGAAGCCTTCAAGCGCTACGCTTTCGAAGAAGCAGAGCACGCATCAAAGTTTGCAGAACTCCTTGGTGAAGTCGTCACAGCAAGCACAAAGACAAACCTGCAGCTCAGGGCCGATGCTGAAGCCGGCGCATGCGCAGGCAAGTTTGAAATTGCAAAACTGGCCAAGGAACTGGGATACGATGCTGTTCATGACACAGTGCACGAAATGGCAAGAGACGAAGCACGCCACGGACAGGGCTTCGCCGGATTGCTCAAAAGGTATTTTGATAAATAATTGAACTGGAAGCAAATATGCCATCCATCAGGGAATATACAGCCGTGGATGAAGCTGCGGCATACTCCGATGATGGATGGCACGGTTTCGTTCTTGACAGACGGCAGGGTTGTTTTAACGATCTCTCAAAGTGGCTTGAGTCATGTGAAGAGGTCGTTCTTAATGCGCCCTGCCGTCGTGTTTCCCGCCATAAGACCAAGTTTGGCACATTATACTCGAAACTTATGTGGGCGCGCAATGACGGTGCCATACAAAAACGGGAACTCATATCCTGGTTCAAATGGGCATACGGTCCGGCGCGTTCGGTCCATATCTGGAAAATAAGCCGCAAAATGATGGCTGCCGGTCATCCCTGCGCAGTTCCTGTCCTTGCCGTACGGAAAAAAGTACCAGGCGGCAGACACTTGAATCTGCTTGTGACAGAGGAAATACTTGCCCCCACCGTGGAAAAAATAATCCTTGAAGGAGGGGAAAATGCTGAAAAGGCAGTCAAAGCAGCCGGTGTATGCCTGGCAAAGCTTCACAAGGACAATTTTGTGCACGGCGACTATCTGCCGAGAAACGCCTGCATACTTGACGACAGAATAATATTTCTTGACAACGACAAGACCTCAGGCTGGTCTTTCAGACCGCCATTTTTCCTGAGAAAACGCAATGTGGACCAGTTTGCATACAGTCTGCTCGTACTGTCCGGCATGGACGAATGCAGGGAGACATTATCCCTTGCATTCATAAACGAATACTGCAGTGAAGCTGGCATTGAACCAGCAGCGCTGATCGGTCCAGTAATGAAAAAGGCACGGGCGCGCTGGGAACGCAGAAAAAATGCAGGCAGGAAAAAATAAGCGGAGACGCGCGCCACGCGCATAAAATCAATTTACCGTCCTATACATGGCCAGCGCATATCCATCCGTTCAGAGCATGCTGAAAACTGCATAATCTTCCTCTATGGAAAAATCAAGTTCCTGCCTTAACGGGACAAAATAGACTTTTAACGGCTCCCATCGTCAAATTTTACGGAGAACTTTGCGTCAATTAAAGTTGGTCTATCCTCTTCTGGAGGAAATTTTCTCATTTCATTGCCGCCCGGCACCAGTCTGGACTCACCGGTCACAAAGTTCCCGCTGCCATTTGCAATAAAAAAACAGTATGCCGCAAGGTTGGATTTATTCAATTCCAGCTTGTTTATCAAGCTGTTGGCAATATGTTAATCATTCAGTTTAAGCACACAAGCACTTTTTCCCCGGCAACCTAACAGCAATACACAATAATGCATCCTACCATTGTCAAAATAGACTACAATATACTTAAGGACAATTTTATTGCCCTGAAAAATCACTTTCATGAAATCAGCCTGTCACCTGTCGTAAAAGCTGAAGCATACGGCCATGGACTGATCGAGGCATCTAAGGCATTCATCAAAGGCGGTGCAGAAAGGCTGTGTGTTTTCAGGCTTGAGGGAGCAGCACAGCTGCGCAA